>CAYXFJ010000032.1:0-17790 GCA_964464265.1 uncultured bacterium | reverse complement strand
TCCATGCTGTAAAATGAGCTGTAAGCAGAAAAGTCAGAATCTCCGCCAAACAGTAAACCTGATCTCACAAAAAAGAAAAGGGGAGCGTAAAGTGCGATCAAAACAGCCGTTTTCATAAATGCCCTGAGACTGTCCCCCGAAAGGTTGCAGATGAAAAAGACCGGGATAAGAATAAAACCAATGGATTCTTTCACAAAAGCGGATACGGCCAGTATACTGACCAGCGCGATGAACCGTTTGTGGTAAATAGCCATGCAGCCAAGCAGGATGAAAAGATGTTCCGCAAAACCCACATGGACGGTATTGTGCAGATGATAAATTCCCGGATAGGAGAAAACAAAGAGGATGCAGACCAGGAGGGAAGTGATCCCGCTAAAACGAAATCCCCGGGAAGCCCAGAGGTAAAGAACCGAAAGGATCAGGGAGTACAGGCTTATCTGAATCGCAGTGAACACGGTCTTCAGATCAAGATGTGAGAATTTGGATAAGAGCGCAGCCGTATAAGGTATTGCGATCCTGAAACCCTGAGGCGGGTATACAAGTTTACCGGGTGATTGAGCGATGGCCAGATACCTGTGGGAATCCCCGAATCCCATGGGTTTAGTGATGGATCTGATATAAATAGCCACTAAAGCGCAAAGCAGGAATAACACCAGAACATGTACAGATGTTTTTATCCGCATTCGGAGCTCCCTGAAAAAATAGATCTATTCATGCTGGTGATTTGCATATGCAAGAAAACCTGTAACATTTTTTTAAAGCGATTTTCAATGATTTCAATCACAGGGAATGGATAATTGGAAAAGGAGATGCGCACTGCACTTTCACCATAGATACTGTCAGCACTCAAAACAGTGTGCCTGAAAAAGACAGGCCGGTAAATCCGGCCATCAGGATGGTGATGAAGACGAGTGATAATAGCTGCCTGTACGGAACAAAGACTCTCCGGCTCTTTTATGCCGGTTATACGATCATGCAGTCCGCATCAAATGGGGATTGCAGTGCGGGTCTAAAAATATTGTTCCCTGTAATCCTTGATATCCGCCCGCTCTCTTAACTCCTCAAACCAGGCCATATAGGCCATCTGTGTTTTTCTCTGCAGGAGTTCCTGCTTCTTCGGCTCTTTCTGGGATTCAAATGCCTTCTCATCGAAAGGTATGCGTTCGATCAGGCGCATCAAGTAACAGCCGCGTGACCCTTCTACAGGATCGGAAATCTGGTTTTGTGAAAGGCGGAATGCTGCTCCTGCAAATGCCGGATCCTTGCCGATTTTCGGGATATATCCATCCAGTGCGAACAACCCTGTATCCATAACCTGAATTGAATCTCCGGCAGCCACCCTCTCGAAATCTTCCGTGGACTGTATTTTCCCCCTGAATGCCGAGCACAGTTCGAGTGATTTTTCTTTTTGTCTCTGCCTCTGGAGCTGTTGTTCTATGGATGTCCTGACATCATCCAGGGATTGCAATTTTTTTGCCTGCAACTCAGCCAGCCGGATAACAGCAATATTATCGCCGGCACTCACGGGAGTGCTGATCCAGCCGAGTTCTTCCCGAAAAATCAACCTGTTCAGATAGGAGTAAGGGCCTAAACCCGGTATGAAAGAGCCCTGCTGGAAAAATGGAGATTCAAGCACATTGAGATTTTCTTCGGCAGCGAGTTCTTTGAATTTATCGGGACCGGCTTTCGTCACCTCATCATAGAAATACTGGGCTTTGCTCTGTACCATATCGGACGTCTCAGGACTCGTTTTATACTTGAGCAGAATATGTTTTGCCTGTATCTGATCTTCACCTTTTTCCTTTTTTCTGGCAATGACCTTGATGATGTGAATACCGAAATTAGTTTCCACAGGACCCACTATTTCACCGGTTTTTGCGGAGAATGCAGCATCTTCAAATGCTGGCACCATGGTGCCCCTGCTGAAAAAGCCCAGATCGCCGCCTTTTTCAGCTGAACCCGCATCTTCGGAATTTTCTTTTGCCAGTTCATCAAAATCAGCTCCCTTTTTAAGAAGCTGCACCAGTGCGATGGCATCATTCAGGATCTGAGCACTGTCTTCCGAGGAAGGTCTGGTTTCAAAGATGACATATTCGATTTTACGTTTTTCAGGCTCAGTATAATTTTCCCGGTTTTCAGAATAGTATTTTTGCACCTCTTCCGGAGTAACAGATATATTTTCCATGGATAAATTGGGATCGAAGAATGCGTATCTTACATTGACCTTCTCATTTTCAATGCGCAGAGTCTCCTTGACCTCCTCGTCAGTGACACGAACAGAGGCCACCACGCGCTGCTGAAGTTTTTCCATTGGAAGCAGGGTTCTCAGGTAATCCTCTACCGGGATCCATGCATCGTAATTTCTGGGATCGTTCAACGCCTGCTGATATTTGGAAATATCGAACTGTCCGTCAGTCTGGAACTGCTCGTTGGATCGCAGGAATTCGGGAGGATTGTTCTTGATATGAAAAAGGATCTCTTCCGGAGAAGCTTCAATGTTCAGGCGCTGGATCTCCTGCCTGAAAAGAATATCCCTGACAGCAGACTGCCACACCTGTTCCCTGATATTGTTGATGCGGTACTCCGTCAGTTCGGCATCCGTAGACTTTGACCGGTTATTTTCGATTTCCTGATTGACAAGATTCATGAATTGCTGATACATGATCTTCTGGCCGTTGACTTCACCGATAACACCGGTTTCGAGAGGATTCTTGTTTTTAAAGCCACCCATTCCCCAGCTGAATATAAGGGTGATAATGAATGAAACCGCCACGATCCACATGATATGTTTCATGTAATTTCGCAATGTCTGCATCATAAGTGGTGCGACTCCTCATTATTTCATTAATAATTATGTATTTCAGACTTAAAATATAATATATCCTGTATCAAAATGCAAGGTGATTTTAGAGCTATTTTACAGACTTTATACCCGGATGGAGCAAACCACAGATTTTAAAAAAATGATGTGACCAAGGATGCGAACCCGGACAATAAATGCCCTTCAGGAAGGACCTGGTTCATGCTCCGGAGACCTTGACATTATCTGGATAATAAACTATATTAAATAATTGTTTTTTCTAATTCAGTCATGTGGTTTTCAGCTTCAGGGTCCGGATCATTTCTGTAAATCCAGGAATTTCGGTCATTTTCCAATGAATCCATTTCATCTGGTATCCAATTTTAAGCTTCGCGGCGATCAGCCCGAAGCTATTCGTTCTCTATCTGAAGGTTTGAGAAGAGGGGAGAAATTTCAAACGCTTCTGGGAGTGACAGGGTCCGGCAAGACATTCATCATGGCGAACGTCATTGCTGAGCTGGGAAGGCCAACTCTTGTTATTTCTCACAATAAGACACTTGCCGCTCAACTTTACGGGGAGTTTAAAGGCTTCTTCCCCCATAATTCAGTCGAGTACTTTATCAGCTATTACGATTATTATCAGCCTGAAGCCTATATACCGGCCACCGATACCTATATTGAGAAGGATACATCGGTCAATGAGGAAATTGACAGGCTGAGGCTGAAAGCCACGACAGCTCTCATGGAAAGAAGAGATGTGATCATCGTGGCCTCGGTGTCCTGCATATATGGACTTGGATCTCCCCAGGATTATCACGATCTTCTCCTTTTTCTTGAAAAAGGGTTGACCATCGAGAGGCGGGACCTGCTGCGGCAGCTGGTGGATATGCAGTACTCAAGAAATGACACGGATTTCCACAGAGGGACTTTCAGAGTACGCGGTGATATTGTGGAAATCTTTCCTGCCTATGCTGAGCAGGCTTTGCGTGTGGAGATGTTTGGGAATGAGATAGAAAATTTGTCCATCGTGAACACTCTGACAGGCGAGATACTGGAGACGAAAGAACGCGCTGCCGTATATCCGGCAAAACATTTTGTGACCACGTTTCCGAAACTGGAAGCCGCTGTTGAAGGGATAAAACAGGAATTGAACGAACGGCTCGAATGGTTTCGCTCCCATGGCAAACTTCTTGAAGCTCAGCGGCTGGAAACACGCACCCACTACGATATCGAGATGATGGAAGAGGTCGGATACTGTACAGGGATTGAAAATTATTCGCGGCATCTTTCTGGCAGGAAACCAGGTGAGAGGCCTTTCTGTCTTATTGATTTTTTCCCTGAAGATTTTCTTCTGGTCATCGATGAATCTCATATGACAGTTCCCCAGATCAGAGGAATGTACAACGGCGACCATGCCCGTAAATTGACGCTCGTCGATCATGGATTCAGGCTCCCTTCCGCTCTGGACAACAGGCCTCTGAAGTTTGAGGAATTCGAATCCGTGATAAAGCAGGTCGTCTTCTTATCCGCGACGCCTGCAGATTATGAACTTGAACGGTGCGGTGGAGCTGTGGTCGAACAGATCGTCAGGCCTACCGGTCTCATGGACCCGGAAGTTATCGTGCGCCAGACCAGAGGTCAGATTGATGATCTCATTGCTGAGATACGCAAAAGGGTTGATAAAAAGCAGAGAACGCTTGTCACCACGCTGACCAAGAGAATGTCCGAGGACCTGACCGAATATCTTTCTGATATCGGGATAAGGGTCCGTTATCTTCATTCAGAGATCGAGGCTCTCGACCGTGTGGAGATACTGAGAGGATTACGGCTCTCGGATTTTGATGTGCTGGTGGGTATCAATCTGCTCAGGGAGGGTCTGGATCTTCCTGAAGTGGCTCTTGTCGCCATCCTGGATGCGGACAAGGAGGGATTCCTCCGTTCCAAACGATCCCTGATACAGATTTCCGGAAGGGCAGCTCGAAATGCCGAAGGCACAGTGATCCTGTATGCGGATAAAATGACAGATGCCATAAAGGGATTGGTGGAGGAGACGGAAAGAAGAAGAAAAATACAAAAAGAATACAATGAGGAACACGGGATCACACCCGAGACCATATACAAAACCGCTGAAGAGATCCTTGCTGCGACCAGTGTGGCAGATTCCCGGATGAGCGTTTCGATAACGGAAAAAGAGATCGTAAATCTTTCCGATCTGGAGAAGGAAGAACTCATCGATGCTCTGAAAAAGGAAATGCTTCTCGCTGCAGAAAAGATGGAATTCGAACGGGCCGCTGCGATCAGAGACGAAATGGAATGGGTAATGGGAAAGCGGCAGGAGGTCCGGAAAAGGAAGAGACCGAGGAGGCGGAGATGAAAATCCTTGTGATTGGAAGCGGGGGCAGGGAGCATGCTCTCCTGTGGAAAATAGGGCAGAGTCCGAGGGTCGATAAGATGTACTGTGCTCCCGGAAATGGAGGTATCTCAGGGCTTGCCGAATGTGTGGATATTGAAGTGGATGATGTCAGGGGGCTTTTGGGATTCGCTGAGAAAAAACAGATAGATCTTACCGTTGTCGGCCCTGAGCTTCCACTAACCCTTGGCGTGGTCGACCGGTTCAGGGAAAGAGGGCATCTTATTTTCGGGCCAGCGCAAAAAGCAGCGGAACTGGAAGGAAGCAAAGCATTTGCCAAGGATTTCATGATGCGGCATCACATACCGACAGCAGAGTACAAAACTTTTCAGGAAAAGGAAACAGCATTTCAATATTTGAACAGCATAGATCCACCTGTGGTTCTGAAAGCCGACGGACTGGCATCGGGAAAAGGAGTTCTGATCTGTCAGGACAGAACTGAAATGTTCGATGCATTTGACCGTATCATGAAACGCAAGGAATTCGGGGAAGCGGGTGACCGGTTGATCATAGAAGAATTCCTGCAGGGGGAAGAAGCATCGGTACTCGCCATTACAGACGGCACACATCTGGTCACCCTGCCGCCTGCACAGGATCACAAGCGTATATTTGAAATGGATAAAGGACCCAATACAGGCGGAATGGGTGCCTATGCTCCCGCACCGGTGGTCAATGAAAAAATGATGGAAATTGTGACGGATAAAATACTCGAGCCGGTGATCCAGGGTATGAGTCAGGAAGGCAGGAAGTATACGGGCGTACTCTATGCCGGTTTGATGATTACTTCTCAGGGGCCCAGGGTTCTGGAATTCAATTGCCGGTTCGGAGATCCTGAAACTCAGGCTATACTTCCTCTACTGGATGCAGATCTTGTGGATCTGATGCTGGCATCCATCAAAGGCGATCTGCCGGACAGGACCATCAAAGCGGGAAAAAGAGCAGCTGTGTGCGTAGTCATGGCTTCCGGGGGATATCCCGGTGCCTACAGGAAAGGGATGACCATACAAGGTCTGGACAGGATAAACCCGGGCGAGCTTGTTTTCCACGCGGGCACAAAGAGGAAAGACAGTCAGATAGTGACCTCAGGAGGCAGGGTCCTGGGCGTAACCGCTGTGGATGAAACGCTAAGCCTTGCCGTTGAAAAAGTATATCAGACTGTCGGCAAGATCACATTCGACGGAGCCTATTACCGCAGGGACATTGCTTTCAGAGCTCTGAAAAAGTGATCCTCCTGACCGCGCCTTTTAAATGCCTTCCGGAATTCCTTTTCGGATTTTATTGCCGGATTATCCGGAAATATACAGGAAACGCTTCACCTTATTGGTTGGTGTCAGTTCAAAGGGTTCCGGCTGGCGATAGATCTTGTTCAGCGCTGAAAACGAAGGCAGCTGAGGGTTGATTCCAACGCGTATCTCCTCTAATATTTTTTCGATCGCATCTCCGGCCTTTTCATTGCTGACGTCGCTGAGACCATAGGATTTATCCAGAAGATCAGGGTCGAGATAGATCTTTGCGACTATTTTCCCTTTCATATCGTAGACAATGGCCTGCTGAATAACAGGATTCTTCAGCAGAAGCTCCTCGATATTTTCAGGATAGATATTTTCACCCGAAGGTCCTATGATCACGTTTTTTGACCTTCCCTTTATAAAGAGATATCCCTCATCGTCGAAATATCCAAGATCGCCGGTTTTCAGCCATTCTTTTTGCAGGAAGGTCTCTTTTGTTGCTTTTTCGTTTTTGTAGTATCCCTGCATGACAATGGGTCCCCGGACAGTGATCTCTCCGATATGAGTCACTGGATCGGGTTCGTTAATTCTCATCTCGATGCCGGGAATGGGTTTGCCGCAGGATCCCACTTTGACCTTTCCGAACGGATTGATGGTCATGATCGGAGAAGTTTCCGTCATGCCGTACCCCGTCGAATAACTGATTTTCGCATCTCTCAGAAAGGTCTCCACATCCTCGTTCAGTGAAGCTCCTCCGAACATAAAGAAACGCAGGCGGCCACCCAGGGACTTGATCAGTTTTTTGCCGGCTATATGGTTGAGGCGTTTCCGAAACGCAGGAATGTGATACAATTTGCGCGTCAGGGTTTTTTCTTCCAGTTTGGGCAGGATTCTTTTCCTGTATATTTTATCCATAACAAGGGGTACTGTCAGCACGCCTGTAGGCCTGGCTGTTTCCATGGAAGTGAGAAGGTTTTGAGGAGTCGGAAGGCCTTTCATGTAATAAATGCTGCTTCCCACGGCGATAGGACAGAGCATGCCTCCTGTAGCCTCAAATGTGTGGGCCAGAGGAATTATGGACAGGAAAATATCCGAAGGATGTATGGGAAAACGTTCGATGCTGTTCACGATATCGCTGACGATATTGTGGTGGGTCAACATGACTCCTTTGGAGTTCCCTGTGGTCCCGGAAGTAAAGATAATGACTGCCAGATCCTCGGGCTTAGGGGCGGGGAGCTTGATCTGGCCAGCGGATTTTTTTGGAGAACCTGCCGCTTTATTCTTATGAAGGGCATCTTTTACCCGTGCGACCAGCCCTTTTTGGCCTGTATGAACGATACTGAAATCCTCGAGCATATAGAGGATTTGAATATCGGATTTTTCACCCTCTGTCTTGGGGAGGTATTTTTTTTCGATGAAAAGCACCTTTGCATCTGAATTGCTTATAATATGCCGGACGTCCGTATCCGGAAAACCCGGCAGAACAGGAACGGCAACCATGCCTGCGCTGGTAACCGCCAGATAGGCAATGACCCATTCCGGACTGTTCTCTCCAAGAATTACGGCACGGTCACCCTTTTTAATACCTTCCGATACCAGAGATTCCGACAGGTCACGGACGCGCTTTGAAAGTTCCTCATAGGTTATCGGCTGCTCTCCGACACGCCCTAAACAGGGGTTGGCAGCATAGAGTTTGTAGCTGCGCTCCAATAATTGGGGAAGAGTGAGTTCATTTAACTCTACGATCATTTTGCACCTCGATTTAAATGTACTGGATGGGTATATCCCGGCTGAGGTTGAACCGTATTTTTATCTCAGCACAGGTAAGAAAAAATCTATCTCGTCTTGAAAAGAATCAAATCCCCGTCCTCGACCCTATAATCCCTGCCGTGTACTGCGATCAGCCCCTTATCATGAAGGTCTTTCATCGATCCATGACGGATCAGAGTATCCGCATTGATGACTTCTGCCCGGATAAAACCGGTTTCGAAATCCGAATGGACCTTGCCTGCAGCTTTGTATACCGGCGTCAGTCTTTGCACTGTCCATGCATGAGCTTCTTTTTCATTCGCTGTAAAGAAAGTGACGAGGTTCAGGACCTGATAACCCGCACTGACCAGTCTCTGCAGGCCTGTCTCCTCCAATCCCATGGCCTTGAGGAAAGGGAGCTGTTCTTCTTCTTTAAGTTCTGAGATTTCAGACTGTAATTTACCGCAGAATACCACACAGGGCAGGTCAAGACTTCGGGCATACTGTGCCAGTTGTTCGACAAGAGCGCTGTTTTGATAATGGTTCTCATCCACATTTGCCAGAAAAATGACCGGTTTGGCTGTCAGGAGGTTCATCTCCCGGACCAGTTCTTGCTGAAGAGGATCGCACTCAACTGTCCTTATTTCCTTTTCATCGAGAAGACAGCGGAGAAGCGGTTCCAGAGATTCTGTCTCTTTCCTGAGTTTGGGGTCTCCCGCCTTCGAAGCGTTTCTGTTTTTCGCCAGGCGTTTTTCCAGTATTTCGAAATCTTTGAGTATAAGTTCAGAGGTGACAATTCGGGCGTCCCTGACCGGATCCAGTCCTTCGAAGGCATGAGGAACATTAGGATCTTCGAAACACCGGATTACCTGGACAATTGCATCGACCCGGGCGATATGGGACAGAAACTGATTGCCAAGACCTTCACCTTTGCTTGCACCTTTGACCAATCCTGCAATGTCCACAAATTCCAGCGCAGTAGGAGTCCTTTTAAGAGATCCTATGATTTTCTGTATACCGTCCAGGCGCTGGTCCTGCAGCGGTACAATTCCGAAATGAGGATCAATGGTACAGAAAGGATAAGGGGATGCTTCGACCTTAAGGCGGGTGATGGCATTGAAAATCGTTGATTTGCCGGTATTTGGGAGACCCACAAGACCGCATGAAAAACCCAAGTCACCTCCTCGGGAATCAGATGCATTTCATAGCTAAAATGTACTGGGTTTTCCGGGCATTGTCAAGAAGATTCCATTTATAAAAATCCGCTTGACATTATGCCATGAAAAATGATTATATTTAAAGAAGTAATAATATCCGAGAGACATCTCTTCATGCAGAAAGAAAATGACAAGCCGTTACGCAGAATCGGGCTGACAGGAGGTACAGGTTCAGGAAAGACGGTCGTTGCCAGGGAATGGGAGAGGCTGGGAATGATCGTCATCGCGGATGCGGCTGCAAAAGAAATTGTAAACACCGACTCACGTGTGTGCAGATCGATCAGAAAATCCTTTGGTGATAGTATCTTCAGTGAGAACGGGACACTGAACCGCCGTTTATTGGGAAAGATGGTCTTTTCGGATCCCGCGAAACTTAAAAAACTCAACCGCATCATTCATCCATATCTTGTCAAACACATCCGCCGCGAGGTGAAGCGGCATGCGGAATGTCATCGGGTTTGTGTGGATATGGCCATACTGTTCGAGCTTGGGCTGGAATCTCTGTTCGATGTCATTGTCGTGGTGACCGCTCCGCTTGATAAACGAATCAAGTGGCTCAAGAGCAGCAGGGGATGGGACAGAAAGGAAATCCGTGACCGTATGAACAATCAGCTCAGTGAAAAATATTTATTACAAGGCGCTGATATAGTCATTAACAATGACGGCAGCATCAGGAAACTCCGTACAAGGGCTCATGAAGTTTTTAAAAATCTTTTCGATGAAGGGTAAATAACTTGATTTTTATGAGAATAATTTGTATGTTCTTTTTATTAATGATTTTCCATCGATAGATTTGGCCAGGTAGAAGATAATCAATGCCTTCCAGACGGTTTTATCAGAGAATTATTTCGAACTCAGTCACTCACCATCACTTTAATCATTTCAGTGAAGAACCTCTGCCAGCCGGAATCACAGGCAGAAAAACCGGTATTTGTTCCGAGCTGCATATTATCCGGGAAGAAAAGGATTAGCCGATGTACTGTGTCATCATGGCCGGCGGTTCCGGGACGCGTTTTTGGCCGCGAAGCAAAGAAGGGAAGTCCAAACAATTTCTTTCTCTTTTCAGCCATGAATCTCTGATCAGGACGACGGTCAACCGGTACAGGGGATTCATCACTGAAGACAAGATATATATCATACTGCGAAAAGACCAGAAAGCAGAATTAGAAAAGCATATTAGTGATATTCCGGCCGGAAACATCATTCTGGAACCTCAGGGCAGAAATACGGCACCGTGCATCGGCCTGGCCGCTCTTTTCATCGAAAAGAGAGATCCTGATGGAGTGATGATCGTATCACCTGCCGATCATCTGATACAGGATGACCGTAAGTTCCAGGAAGCCATAGAAGCTGCAGTGAACCTGGCTGAAAATACCGACGCCATGATCACAATAGGTATTAAACCTGACCGTCCCGCTACAGGATACGGTTATATACAGATCGGAAAACCGGTAAAATCGCCGCACAAAGTGATAGCCTATACCATCAGGAAATTTACTGAGAAACCCGATATCCAGAAAGCACGCCGGTTTCTAAAAAGCGGGGATTTTTTCTGGAACAGCGGCATCTTTGTATTCCGTGCATCCCTTTTTCTAAAAGCATTGGAAGAATTTCAGCCTGATTTGTATGAAAATCTCATGGATATCAGGCCAGCGTTAGAAACACCGGATCTGGAAGCTAAAGTGAGAAATGCGTACCAGCGTATACATGGAATAGCAGTTGATTATGCGATCATGGAAAAAGCAAAAAATCTGTACCTGGTGAGAGGAGAATTTTTTTGGAGCGATCTGGGAAGCTGGGATCAGGTTTATCAGCTCTGCAAGAAAGACCTGGATGGCAACGTCTCACAGGGTAATGTCCTGTTTATGGACACGAAGAAGTGTTATGCATACAGTTCCGGCGGAGTCATTGTCCTGGCCGGGACGGAGGATCTTGTCGTGGTTCAGGAAGGAGACTCCCTTCTTGTCTGCAAACGAGGGAGAACAGAAGATGTCAAAAAGGCAGTGGAACTGATGAAACAGCGTAATTGGACCAGATACCTGTAGGCATTTTTTTAAGGAGGAGTCATGCAACGAAGGGACCTGATTTCATATTTTAAGGAAGAATTTTTTATTCCAGAGTTACGGTCCAAGACGAAAAAGGCCGTTCTGGAGGAACTATTGGATCCACTGGTTGCCTCAGGAGGTATCAGACATAAAAGTATTGTTCTGGAAACCCTTCACAACAGGGAAACACTGGGGAGCACAGGGATAGGCAAGGGGATCGCAGTGCCTCACTGCCGTTCGGTTGTCGTTTCTGACATTTTTATCGTTGTCGGAATATCTCACAGAGGGATCCCTTTCGATTCAATAGATAAAAAAGATGTAAATCTTTTTTTCCTGATCGTTGCTCCCCCTCATGAAACCGCCAATCTGTATCTGCCGATATTAGGAAGCATCGTCGAACTGGTGAAAGACAGCAAATCCAGGCGCGCACTTTTAAAGGTAAATGATTTTTCTGATTTTATAGCTCATGCAGAGAAAGGATAATCGATGGCCCGTTCTCAACTCGAACTTCTTGTACTGTTCCAGGACATAGATCTCATGCTTAAGGAAGTGGAAGAGGAAGAGGAGAATATGGGATTTTCCACGGGTGGGAAGGATAATTTGAAGAAAGCACTCGATGACATCGGAAAAAATATTCAACCCCGGTTCATGGGAATCTATACCCGGTTAAGGACCCGGTATAAACGCTCCATAGCTCCTGTCAGGAATGGGACCTGTCTGGGATGCTGTGCAAAGTTACCCACTTCCTATGATGTGCGGGGGAGAGAAGATCAGATCATCTTCACATGTGAGTCGTGCGGACGAATTCTGTACTGGACGGAGTGAAAGGTGTTCAGCAGGGATAACTTTTCCTTACTACGCAGGTCTCAATTCTATTTCTCTGTCCTGTTATTAAATCTCCTGTTCATACATCCGGTAAGTCTTGTATACTTTGCCTCCCAGCATCACTGCAGACCGGTTCATCATTGTATTATTTTCCAGAATCCAGGACATTTCACCTGAGTAATACCCATTGGCTATGCAGTTTCTCCATGTATCAAGATACAGAAGCGCGTCAATACCCCTGTTCCTGTAGTCACTGATCACTCCCAGAATAACAATCCGCACTGTGTCAATTTTACGCTGGTAATACATCAATTTCAGCAGCCCGAAAGGCAGCAGCCTGCCGTTCAGTTTGATGAGCGCTCGGTTGATATCTGGAATTGTCAGTGAAAATCCTACGGGTTTGTCCTGTATTTCCGCCATGAGAGAGATTTCGGGAACAACTACCTGTTTTAGATGATCGGCCAGATATTCGAACTCCGCTTTCGTCATCGGAACAAAACCCCAGTTGTCGATCCAGGCGTGGTTGTATACATACCATACCTTTTCCGCTTCATTCTTGAAATCTTTCATACGGATCGGCCGTACAGTTAATTTTTCCCGCTTGCGTATACTTTCTCCTATTCTGACGAGTTTTTCAGGAGGCGGATCGTTCCTGCCGTCAATATGGTAAGCCCAGAGATCCATCACTTTTTTCAATCCGAATTTTTCAACAAGCCCGGGATAATACGGATAATTGTACGGCATCATGATGACCGGAGGCTGATCAAAAGCGTCGATCAGCATGCCGCAATCCTCGTTCTGGGATGGATTGACTGGTCCCCTGAAGCGGTTCATTCCCTTGCCTTTTGTCCATATTCTGGCTGATGAAAGAAGATTTTCTGCTACTTCATAGTCATCGAGCGTCTCGAAAAAGCCGAAAAATCCGGTTTTCTCCTGATGTATTTCGTTGTGCCGGTGATCGACGAAGGCTCCGATCCGTCCTGCAGGCCTGCCTTTTTTGAATGCCATAAAGAACCGGAAATCTGCATGCTGATAGAATGGGTATCTGGCAGGATTCAGAAGCACTTTCTGGTCCATGAGCAGGGGGGGCACCCAGTTGTGTTCATTTTTGTAATGCCTGTATGGAAACATCATGAAGGAACGCTGATCTTTTCTGTTTTCTACCGGCCTGATTTCTATTCCAGGATTCATCGGTATCTCCTTAAATAATACCGAACTGCTTGCCCAGTTTGCCAAAGATATCCAGAACTCTGTCCAGCTCTTCATCCGTATGAGTGGCCATGTAACTGGTCCGGATAATCGCCTCATGCGGCGGAACTGCCGGACTGATCGCAGGATTGGCGAATATGCCATTATTGAAAAGCAATTTCCAGAACTTGAAGCAGTCTTCATCCTCTCCAATCTTGATCGGAATGATGGGTGTTTCGCTGAGCCCTGTGTCGAACCCAAGATCCTGATATCCCTTCCGCATTTTCCTGGTATTTTTCCAGAGTCTCTCAAGCCGTTCTGGTTCCGATTCGAGTATATCCAGGCAGGCGATAACCGTTGCCACGGCCGAAGGCGGCATGCTGGCGCTGAAAATCAGGGCTCGCGCATGATGCTTGATATAATGGACAACGGGTTCATCACCCACGATAAATCCTCCGAGAGATGCAAAGGATTTGCTGAATGTCCCCATGACCACATCCACTTTGTCTTCCAGACCCCAGTGTTCTCCTGTTCCTCTTCCATGTTTACCAAGCACGCCTACGGAGTGAGCGTCGTCCAGGTAAACGCGCGATTCATATTTTTCTGCCAGCTTGACCATTTCGGGAAGACGGACAATGTCACCTTCCATGCTAAAGACACCATCCGTGACAATCAGTCTGCCGCAATCCTTTTCCTGGCTGGCCTTGAGAACCCGTTCCAGATCTTCCATGTCATTGTGTTTGTACTTGACGATCTTGCCGAAAGCGAGCCTTGCGCCATCCACGATTGAAGCGTGATCCGCCCTGTCCGTGAAGAGAATATCATTTTTCCCAATAAGTGTGGAGATAGCCCCCTGGTTGGTTTGAAAACCCGTACTGAAGCACAGGGCTTTTTCGCGCTTCATGAACTTCGCCAGACGGTCTTCGAGCTCTACATGGATATCCAGCGTCCCGTTCAGAAACCGCGAGCCAGTGCATCCTGAGCCGTATTTTTTGATTGCAGCTATCGCTGCTTCCAGCACTTTGGGATGGCCTGTCAGACCCAGATAGTTATTTGATCCGATCATGATCATGCTCTTGCCATCGATCATCACTTCTGACCCCGGCCCTGACTGGATCGCGCGGAAATAAGGATAATAGCCGGCTGCGATGGCTTCCTTGGCACGCGTGAATGTGTAACATTTCTTAAAAAGGTCCACGGCTAACTCCTTGAGGTTTGGTACTGGGTTGTGTTGCCTGTATCATCACCAGATGAGAGGCAAAAAAGGGAAGGATTTTCGGTTCATTCCGCGATACCTGAAGAGGACCGGTCCGATGGTGCCTCCGCGTTTATACACACTGATAATATCCCCATAGATATTGAAGTTTCTGTAACCAGTTCAATATCGAAAAATGGTTAAATAATTAAGAATGGGCAGGATAGATCATGAATACAGGATAAATAATTTATAAAAGATAAACAATAGAGCAGAGATTGTCAATAAAAATTATATGTAATCTTTTTAGCTGAATATTCACAAACATTGCTAAAACAGAGTAAATCCGGTTTATCAATATATGTTATTAGTGATATATAATCCAGTGGCCCGAAAACCGGTTGACAATCAAAAATCAATATTGTACATTAAATCCGATATTGTCTTTTCAAGTAATTTTTGCGAATGTTTCAGCCCTGAATGACCTATGCTCTTTTTTCATAATCAAGGATCCGGATTTTTACGTTCAATCCTTTGTCAGTACTGTACGGGATTGAGAGGTGCTGCTATTTCATGAAATCAGGATATATCATCTATGCAATCATCAGCATTATGATCCTGCTTCTCTATGGAATGGTCTTATTCTTTCCATGGAGGCTTCCGGAACAATCGGAACCTGTTGAATGCACGATCCTAAAGGGAATGGGGTCTGTGCGCATTGGATCATTGCTTAAAGAGCACGGCATTATCCGTTATCCGTTCCTTTTCAGGCTTTCTGGACAGATCCTCTATATGAACAGGAATCTGCAGGCAGGGACCTATCTATTTCAGGGGAGAATGAATCATTACAGCATTATTCAGAAGTTACGCAGAGGCGATGTGACATCCCGTCTGGTCACTCTGAGGGAAGGGATCACAGCAGCCCAGATGGCCCATATTCTCAAAGAAAAGATAGAAATAGATTCCACTGCTTTCATGGCACGGGTCATGGATCCGGTTTACGCCCGGAATTCAGGGACTGCGTCACCCACTCTGGAAGGGTATCTTTTTCCGGATACCTATCAGTTCCACAGTATGGCCAGTCCGGATGAGGTGATCAGCCGTATGCTGTCGCGCTTTCACAGTTTATTCGGGGATTCGCTTAAACGCCGGATGGAGCAGCTGGATATGACCCTTCATGAAGTGGTCACACTGGCTTCCATCGTCGAAGGTGAAGCGGTAGTTGATTCGGAAAGATCCATTATTGCCGGAATATACCATAACCGGCTGAAAAAAAGGATGAGGCTGCAGGCCTGTCCCACCATACAGTATATCATTCCTGACGGACCACGACGTCTTCTGACAAAAGATCTTGAAATCGACTCCCCCTATAATACCTATCAGCATCCGGGGCTGCCGCCAGGTCCGGTCAACAATCCGGGTATGGCGTCTGTCATGGCGGTACTTTACCCCTCGGAAACCGATTACCTTTACCTCGTGGCCAATGGAGACGGTTCACACTCGTTTTCCGTCAATATGGATGAACACATCCAAGCGAAATATGAATTTAATCTTTTCCGGGAGCAGGTCCAGCCTGTCCACTCCAGAAGTGGAAGGTCCAGAAAGTGAAAATGCAGGCTAGCGAATTGTTACTGCAACTTAACGATGCCCAGAGGGAAGCGGTAGAGACTACGGAAGGACCTGTACTGATACTTGCCGGTGCAGGAAGCGGAAAGACCCGGGTACTGACCACAAGAATCGTGTTCCTGATCCAGGGGAAAAAGGTAAAAGCCTCTGAGATTCTCGCAATGACCTTTACCAATAAAGCCGCCCAGGAAATGCGTGAACGTGTGAAAAGCGCTCTGGGAACGGATACAGGTTTGTGGATCGGGACCTTTCATTCCATTTTTTCAAAAATCCTCAGGAAGGAATGCACCGCTGTCGGTTATCCCAGAGATTTTGTCATCTACGATACCGATGACCAGGAGCGGCTGATCAAGCGTATTATGGAAGATCTTGGCCTTCTCTCACGACAGATGCATCCCAGATCCGTGTCTTCAACCATCAGCATGGCCAAGAATAATCTGGTCAGCCCGGAGACATTTCTGCAATCCGCAGGTAATTCCTTTGAAGAAGCGGTCTCCCGTATCTATCCCGAATATGAATTGCGCCTGCGCTATTACCACGCCTTTGATTTCGATGATCTGATCACAGTTCCCATCAGGCTCTTTGCGAACAGGCCTGACATTCTTGAAAAATACAGGAACAGATTCAGGTATATTCTGGTCGACGAGTACCAGGATACGAACCGGGCGCAATACCGTCTGGTTCATGAACTGGCCAGAGAGCACAGGAATCTATGCGTGGTCGGCGACGATGACCAGTCCATCTACGGATGGAGGGGTGCCGATATTCGCAACATACTCGAGTTTGAAAAAGATTTTCCTGACTGCCATGTCTTCAGACTCGAACAGAATTACCGGTCAACCCGGAACATCCTGGCTGCAGCCACATCCGTGGTCCAGAACAATAAGGACAGAAAAGGCAAGCGTCTATGGTCTGAAAGGGAAGACGGGGAAAAAATCACGGTCCTTGAAGTATCAGACGAGCGTGAGGAAGCCCTCAGAGTGGTCGAAAGAATCCGGGACGAAGTATTTCAGAAGAAAAGAGCTTTTCATGATTTTGTCATACTATACAGGACGAATGCCCAGTCCAGGATACTGGAGGATGCGCTGAGAAGGAGCGGTATGTCCTACATCATCGTGGGAGGTGTCCGGTTTTATGAGAGAAAAGAAATCAAGGACGTGCTGGCCTATCTGAAACTAATTGCCAATCCGGATGACGGCATCAGCCTGAGGCGTATTATTAATTTCCCGCTCAGAGGTATAGGTGAGGCAACTTTACAGAAAGTGGAATTCTGGGGAAGAGAGCAAAAGCTCGGTCTTTTTGAGGCTCTGTCCAGAGTGGAGGAGATTCCGGGTGTATCTACTCGTGTGAAACAGAGTATCAGGGGATTTGTGGATCTCATAAAAAAATATGTAGCTCTGAAAGACCAGATATCCCCCAATGAACTCGTCCACACTCTCATCGATGAAGTGGGCCTTCTGCTGATGTACAAGGAAGACACGAGTCTGGAGGGGCAGGGCCGTGCGG
>CAYXFJ010000031.1:0-17859 GCA_964464265.1 uncultured bacterium | reverse complement strand
ATCCGGATTTTGCCCAGATCGAGGCGGATCCATACGAATTCAACATCTCCCGTTATGAAACCTATTTCCCTGAGCGCAGGCCGTTTTTTACTGAGGGAAATGAGATTTTCATGGCCTCCGGCCGCCAGAGGAATACCGGTTTTTACAGTCCTCTCGAGCTCTTCTACTCGAGAAGGATCGGCAGAAAACTGCCGGACGGAAGCGAGGTCCCTCTGGTTTTCGGGACCAAAGCATTCGGGCGTATCAGCGACTGGGAATACGGAGGTTTTCTGGCTATCACAGGTGAAAAGGAGTACGAAGCGGACGGGCAAAAGCTACTCGAGGAAAGGGGTGTTTTCGGCACTGCGAGAGTGAAAAAACAGATTTTAGGCAACTCCTCCATAGGTTTCATGTATTCGGCCAAGCATACGGACCGGATAGACCAGGGTGTCCTCGATATTGACGGTGCTTTCAGACAGTCCAGCTGGCAGCTGGCCTATCAGATCGCGCGGTCCTACAGCGGAAACCAGGGAGATTTCGCAGGCTCTGCGGGTCTTACCATGTTCGGTGATAAATATATCTTTTTTGCGCGCGGCCGTTATGTCGGTGAGAAATTTGACATTGAACAGGTCGGATTCGTACCCTGGAAGGGGACATCGCAATTTGTCGGTCTTGCAGGTCCCAGATGGTATTTTGAAAAGGGCACCATTCAGCAGATCCTGATCTATTTCGGAGGGTTTGCCGGTTATGAAAAGGTGGATGCGTTCACCGACTATGGAGGACTCATAGGATACAACATGCAGTTCAGGAGGAACTGGGGATTCGAGATCAATTTTAATGCAGGGGATTCCAAGGATATGGGCAGGCGTTATACTTCCAGCGAACTCAATATAAACAGCTGGTTAAACATCTCGCCGAAGTGGAATGGTTATTTCGGGGGCGGATATTCGAAATCCTACAATTTCTCGAGGGATTATCTGGCTTCTTTCAGCTACGCTGCAATCGAACTCGGGTGGCAGGCCTTTCAGGTACTCCGACTGGGTGGCTCGGGGACCGTCTATTTCGAAGGGAACCCGGCTGGAAATATCGAAGAGATCACCTACAATGCCAGGCCTTTCTTATCTGCAACCCCTGTCAACAACCTGAACCTCAGGCTCTATGTCGATAATCTGTACCTCAGGTCTTCCGGGAGAATGGAACAGGTACTTCTCGGATTTCTTTTCTCGTACAATTTTTCTCCCAAAAGCTGGATCTATTTTGCCTATAACGACCTTCAGGACCGCAGCAGCCGGTTCGACAAGAACGGAAGCCTTTTACCAAACCGTCTGCATGTGGTCGACCGGGTCGGGGTGTTCAAGATCAAGTATCTCTACTATTTTTAAAATGGCTTTCAATACAGGATACCTTTTGTTATTTTATCGATGCACAGAAAAGGGGTGATATCCGCAGGGATATGAATCTGGAATTCATCCTCTTTTTTCTCAATCATCCCGTGGAAAGCGCTGATGATGCCCGTCTGCAGCAACTGTATTCTTCTCCCGGGAATTTAATCATGAAACTCACTCATTCTCTGTTCTTCAGTATTCTGCCCTGTGTCTGAGGTATGAAGATGCGATATTTCAGTCCGAAATTCGGATTCATATTTATTCTGTCGGCCGGGCTCTTTAATACAGGATTCAAGACGGTTCGGGCACAGGATGCAGGTCTGGACGGTCAGCTGGCGGGATGGGGAACCTGTCAGCCGGAGAATGCGTGGCAGACGCAGATAGGCCTGAGGTATATTCCCCTCCTATCCATGAACCGGCCGGTTACAGAAACCATCAATCTGGATATTGAAGCATCGGCCAATATGTACGGGATCGTTCAGGGTGGCCGCAGGATGCGATCCTTTACACAAGGTGAGATCAAGCCTTACCGTCTGTGGCTGAGGATGAGCTCTCCTCGGCAGGAAATCCGGTTCGGGCTCCAGAAGATCAATTTCGGATCCGCAGTCATGCTTCGTCCTCTCATGTGGTTCGACAGACTGGACCCCAGGGATCCGCTGCAGATCACAGATGGTGTTTACAGTATTCTGGGACGGTACTTTTTCCGGAAAAAAACGAATCTGTGGCTGTGGGCTCTGTATGGAAACGATGATGTGAAAGGCTGGGAATTTATACCTACCCGGGAGAACACTGTAGAATGGGGGGGCAGGCTGCAGGTTCCGGTTCCCGAAGGCGAGGTAGCGCTTTCCTATCACCAGAGGTGCATTGATCCGGAAAAGGCTGGCGGTGGTATCTTCGGCCTGCCAGGAACGCAGCCAGAACCCGCAGACTGGAATCTTTTTGACCTTGTGCCTGTTACAGAGAGACGCATAGGCTTTGATGGAAAATGGGACATTGCTGCTGGATTCTGGATCGAAGGGATGCTGGTCCATCAGAAAACCAGCCTGATCCCTTATATTTATCAGCGTGCCGTGACTCTTGGACTGGATTACACATTCGGGATCGGCAACGGACTTCATGCGATGGTAGAATATTTCAGGTTCGAACTTACTGAAAAGGCCTTCGGCAGGGGCGAGGGAATGAAACTCACAGCCTGCTCCATGGATTATCCTGTAGGGCTTCTGGACAGTTTCACCGGAATGATATATTATGACGGAGAGAACCATGTATGGTACCGGTTTCTCAACTGGAGACGGCTGTACGACCTTATCGGGATCCATCTGATCCTCTTCTGGAATCCAGACCGGTTCCAAATCTATCAGACGATGACTGAGAATACGCTCTATACGGGACGGGGATTTCAGATCATGCTTGTTTTTAACCATTGACCGGGAAATGAACCTGTTGACTTTCTCGAGAAAATTACCGATCATGATAGAGGATAACCTCAAGGAATACTTATGAAAAACGGAACTATCATTTCCATTCAAGGTCTGGTCAAGCGCTTTCCTGTGGGTAAGGGATATTTCACAGCTCTCAACGGAGTGGATCTCGTTTTCAGCAGGGGTGAGTTTGCCGGAGTGGTGGGTCCCAGCGGATCCGGAAAAACGACCCTGCTCAATATCATCGGTTCGCTGGACTCTCCGACGGAGGGAGAGGCCGTGGTTCTGGGTGAGAAAGTCAGCACTCTGACGCACAAAAAAGCGGCCGAACTCCGCAACAGGTATATCGGATTCATATTCCAGACCTACAATCTTCTCCCCGTTTATACCGTGTACGAGAACGTGGAATTTCCGCTCCTTCTTCTGAAAATGCCTTCCGCAAAAAGAAAAAAGGCCGTCATGGATTCGCTCGAATGGGTGGGGCTTACGGATAAGGAAAAATCCAGACCCAGACAGCTTTCAGGCGGGGAGTCACAGAGAGTGGCCATCGCACGTGCCATGGTGAAACGCCCCGAGATGGTGCTCGCGGACGAGCCGACGGCGAATCTCGATGCAGTGAATTCCCATCATATACTGTCAACCATGGACAGGCTCAACCGTGAAATGAAAACGACCTTCCTGTTCGCCACGCATGACGACAAAGTGATCGGCTATCTCAGGCGAAAAATATCGCTCATTGACGGGCGTGTGGCAGCCGATGAAGTGATCGGACATCCGAAGGGAAGGGGGAAAAAATGATCGCCTTTAAACTTGCTTTCCGGAACCTGATCGGCGGCGGACTGCGGACATGGCTCAGTGTACTGGTGCTCTCCTTTTCTTTTGTGGTCATCATCTGGCACAGCGGTCTGTTGAATGGATGGAACAGGCAGGCCAGACAGGATATGATCGCATGGGAATACGGGGCAGGGCAGTACTGGCATAAGGCTTATGATCCTTATGATCCCTTCACGCTCGAGAAGTCCCATGCCATGCTGCCCCCGGAATGGATGGAAGCGGTAAAAGAAGGAGATGTGGTACCCGTACTGGTCGCCCGGGCTACCCTCTACCCGGAGGGAAGGATGCAGAGTGTAATGCTAAAAGGGATTGATCCGGCACAGTCCATTCTCAGGTTACCCACGGAAGCCTTCGTTAACGGGGGAGAAACAATAGGAGCCCTCATCGGCAACCGGATGGCCAGAAACAACAGGCTCAGGGAAGGGGACCTGATCACTGTACGCTGGCGGGATGCAAACGGAACGTTCGATGCGGCAGATATCCAGATCGCCGGGATTTTCAAAACAACCGTCCCGGCCGTGGATATTGCACAGCTATGGATCCCTTTGAACAGGCTGCAGGAGATGATGCAGATGCCCGGTGAAGCCACTCTGTTTGTGATCGGACCGGATGTTGAAATCAAGAGTAATGCCGGGGACTGGGTTTTCAGGGATCATGATTTTCTGATGGCGGATATGAAACAGATCATCAGGAGCAAGACCATAGGCGGTTCGACCATCTATATCATTCTGCTGCTTCTGGCATTGCTGGCGATCTTTGATACGCAGGTTCTCTCGGTGTTCCGCCGCCAGAGAGAAATCGGCATGCATATGGCCCTCGGAATGACGAGAGGCCAGATCATACGGTTGTTCACGCTCGAGGGAGCCCTGAACGGTGTGCTGGCCGCCATGCTCGCAGCCGTATACGGGATTCCCCTGCTCTCCTATCAGGCGGTTCATGGTTTTGAACTTCCCCAGGGCATTGATGATTACGGACTGGCCGTGACGGAAAAGATATTCCCCGTTTATAGTTTAGGGCTCATCATTTTAACGACCCTGATCATTATGCTCACGGTAAGCGTGGTCAGTTACCTGCCCGCCCGGAAAATTCTGAAGATGAAAACCACGGATGCTCTCAGGGGGAAAATGCAGTAGCAGGGTTCACCGGAACTGTATAACAGATAGCAGTCAAATGGGGATAACTTTATGCTGATATTTCTGATAAAGGGCGTGTTCAGGGACAGACATAAATACCTTTTCCCGGTTCTGGTCGTCATTATCGGGGTGATGCTTATGGTCGTCATGCACTGCTGGATCACAGGATTTATGGAAGAAGCGGTGGACAGTAACGCCAGTTTTCTCACCGGGCATGCCAAGGTCGTAACCAGAGCTTATGCAGAGGATATTGACCAGATGCCCCATGATCTTGCCCTGACCGGAGTGAACGAACTGATCAAGAGTCTCGGGAACCGGTTCCCGGATATGATATGGGTGAAACGAATACGCTTCGGAGGGCTTGTCGATGCTCCGGACGAAACGGGCAGCACCAGAGCGCAGGGCACATTCATCGGTATTGCTATAGACCTGTCGGATTCGAGCACTGAAATCGGAAGAATGAACATAGGGAAATCCCTGAAAAGAGGAAATCTGCCGGAGAGGCCAGGGGAGGTTCTCTTAAGCGATCAGCTGGCTGAACGGCTGGAGGTCATACCTGGAGATACGGTAACCCTTATTGGATCCACTATGGAGGGCAGCATGGCCATGCAGAATGTGGTCATGTCGGGGACGGTTCGTTTCGGTGTCGGTGCTATGGACCGCGGGGCCATGATCCTCGATATGGCAGATGCCCAGTATGCACTCGATATGGAAGATGCCGCCGGGGAGATACTCGGATTTTCCCGTTCGGGCTTTTACAATGAGGAGAAGATATCCAGGATCGTCACGGATTTCAACGCACTGAACAGCAGTGATGAGGATGAATTCGCCCCGGTGATGCTGGACTTGAGAGACCAGAACGATCTGGCTGGAACGCTGGACTATATGCACAGTATGATGTCGATTCTGGTCTTCATATTTCTTTTTGCCATGGCCCTGGTGCTGTGGAATGCAGCTCTCATTGGAGGATTAAGGAGATACGGGGAAGTGGGGGTCAGGCTGGCGATCGGTGAGAACAAGGGTCATGTTTACAGGTCCATGCTTATCGAGTCCCTCTTCATCGGCATTACGGGAAGCCTTCTCGGTACTCTGGCAGGTCTCGGACTGTCCTATCCCCTCGAGAAGTACGGGATCAATGTCGGGGCTATGATGAAAAACTCCACCATATTAATGCCGGATATTTTCCGGGCAAGAATCACAACAGAAGCTTATTCCATTGGCATTCTTCCGGGAATACTCGCCACACTTGCGGGGACGAGCCTTGCAGGGATCGGGATTTTCAAGAGAAAGACCGCCCAACTTTTCAAGGAGCTGGAAGCCTGATGAGTCAGGCAGGAAAAAGGTGTACAGGTACAGGATCATCTTCCAAAGAGGAGCAGTAATCATGAAATGGTTTTTGACGGGTTGTCTTTCTCTCTTTTTCGTTCAGGCAGCTTACAGCCAGTATCCGGACGGTGAGACCTTACTGAACAGGATCGATGAAAACCTCACCTCCGCAAACCGGATAATGACCGCGAGAATGATGGTCCATGGCAGGCGTGGAACCCGGACCATCGAGTTCAAGGCATGGATACAGGGTACAGAAAAATCGTTTACGGAATACCTTTCTCCCGCAAGGGAGAAGGGGATCAAAATGCTGAAACTTGAAGACGATCTGTGGATGTATTCTCCGTCCGCTGACAGGATCATTCAGATTTCAGGACATATGTTACGGCAGTCGGTCATGGGATCGGATCTTTCCTATGAGGATATGATGGAGGATCCAAAAATGACCCATCATTATGATGCTGTTGTCACCGGGATTGAGGAAATAGACGGAAGAAAATGCTGGATCGTGGATATGACGGCCAGAACAAAGGATGTTGCCTACCATTCGAGAAAACTCTGGGTGGAACGGGAAAGGTACATTCCCTTGAGAGAGGAGCTTTACGCGAAAAGCGGTACTCTTCTCAAAAAGATGGATCTCAAACAGATCATCTATCTCGATAAACGCTGGTTCCCGAAGGAGATCATATTCAAGGACATGCTGAAAAGCGGGGAGGGGACAGTACTGCTTGTCGATACGATTGATTTCGATGCGGATATTCCGGAATTCATTTTTTCGAAAGCATCTCTCAGGAAATAGGCACTCTTTCAGGAATGACAGTGGAAATGGTGAGCGAGAGGGCGGACTGGGGGTGTTAAAGTGTGCAGGAAAAATCCCATACCATGAATGGCCTCTTGATATACTGAAAGCATGGAATTCAATTGATAAAAATTTTCTTGACTCATTCATAAAATCGGATTATACTGATTGAGGAATGATCCCGTACAGATGATTATCGTTGTGCGGAAGATTAAATCCGGGAAGGAGGAGGTGTATCATGTTCCGTACAGGTTTGAAATCCTGCCAGTACATCGGCAGGCGGGATTTTCTGCAAAAAATAGGATTGATGGCAGCTTCTGCCAGTTTACTCCCGTGCATGGCGTATCAAGAAAATGAAGATTTGGAGACCATCCGGTCCTACGGACCTGCTTCCACGTATATCCCATTCATGAAGGCAGCTTTTATAAGGAGAAAGGGGGAGTACGGGATTCGCTGGCCGGGCCAGGTTTACGACGGTGAAGCTGCACTGAGACTGTATACGCGGGAAATAAAGGATACAGCAGAGCGACTGGGAATGCGGATCGATCTTCAGGCAGAGCCTCTTTATTCTATGGAGGAAACGGAGCAATGGTTATCCAGGGCGGTTTCTGAGAAACCTGACGGTCTCCTGATCGTTTTGCTGGACCGCCAGGATCATGCATGGCCCTCCGTATCAAAGGCCCTGGATACATCGATCCCTACAGTGGTTTTTTCTCCCATCGGCAGCTCTTTCACGACAAATACGGCAGCCCCCTTCAAAAGAGAGGGGGTATACATCTGTTCCACTGACAGTTTCAGTCAGCCGGCCTTCGGGATGAAAATGATAAAAGCCGGGGCAAAACTGAGAGAAACCCGCTTCCTGATTATCAAGGGTAAAGAGGCCAGGGAAGACACTCTGCAGCCTTTTGGCACCAGACTCCGTTATATACCCGCAGATGATTTCATACAGGAGTACAGAAGGATTGGTGTGGACAGCAGGGTGAAGCAATTCTCACTTTCACTTGCGGAAAAGGCGAGGGAGATCAAAGGTGCCCGCATGGAGGATATTCAAAACGGGATCAAGAGCACTTTCGTAGCCCGGAATCTTCTGAAGAGAGAGGCCTGTGACGCCATTTCCATGGATTGTCTGGGAGCTCTCGGTCCCACGGACATCAGCCTGCCCTGCATCTCCTGGTCCTGGATGAATGATCATGCTGTTCCCGCTGCATGCGAGGCGGATCTTGGCGCATGCGCCACACTCGCTCTGGTCCATTACCTTTTCGGCAGGCCAGGATTCCAGCAGGACCCTGTCGCGGACACGTACAATGAATGCCTTATCGGAGCGCACTGCAGCTGCCCGACAAGGCTTGGAGGTTTTGATTCCGATCAGGAACCCTACAGCATCGTACACCATCACGGTGAACGTGATGCGACCTTAAAGCCTGTGTGGCGGAGAGGGATGCCGGTCACCCTTGCGGATCTATTTTCAGGAGACGATCCCTTCGGAACGCTCCAGACCGGTTCAGACAGGGGAAATAGGTCAAAGGTGAAAATGGTCATCTCCTCGGGCGAGGTCGCTGACAATGTACAGGTTCCTCCGTCCGGCGGATGCGTGATTTCCGTGGCAGTTAAACTGGACGGCGTGAGAGACCTTCTCGATTATCCAGGATTTCATCAAATCTTCTTTTACGGGGATTACAGGAAAGAGCTCAGGGATTTCTGCCGTCTGTTCCGCATTGAACCGGTAGTTGTCTGATCAGGGT
The DNA here is from genome assembly GCA_964464265.1 of uncultured bacterium. Classification (GTDB taxonomy): domain Bacteria; phylum Zhuqueibacterota; class QNDG01; order QNDG01; family DSAB01; genus CAYXFJ01. The sequence goes on along the minus strand of CAYXFJ010000031.1, from coordinate 9,240 downwards.
AGCGCATTGTGAGGCTCACGGAGGTCTCATGAAAAACTGTATCTCAGTGATGTGCACTGTGCTGATTTGCAGTGCGGTTCATGCCCAGGATGGGGCCATGGTGTGGGCGGATGAGTTTGAAAAAGAGGGCCTGCCGGATACAGCGCTGTGGAATTATGAAGCGGGTTTCATACGGAATGAGGAACAACAGTATTACACGAAGAAGAGACTGGAAAATGCGAGGATTGAGAACGGATTCCTGATTATAGAGGCCGTAAAAGAGAAATTCAGAAATCCGGATTTCGATCCTTCTGCTGAAGGAAGAGGAAGCTGGAAAAAAACAAGAGAATATGCGGAATACACTTCCGCAAGTCTGGTCACTCTGGGTAAAGCCTCATGGCTTTATGGCAGGATGGAAGTAAAGGCCAGGCTTCCCGGAGGAAAAGGCGTATGGCCTGCCATCTGGACCCTGGGTACGAACATAGAGACAGCGGGCTGGCCCGCGTGCGGCGAGCTGGATATCATGGAGTTTGTGGGATTTGATCCTCAAACTATTCATGCGAATGTGCATACAAGGCAGTATAACCATATGCTGAAAAACAACAAGGGTGCGCGCCTGAAAGTGGATGATCCTTCCGGTGCATTTCATGTGTATGCCATGGAATGGTACGAAGATCATATCGATTTTTTTGTTGATGACACAAAATATCTGACCTATCAGAATGAGGGTAAGGGAAACGACGTATGGCCTTTTGATAAAAGCCAGTACCTGATCCTCAATCTGGCCGTGGGCGGGAGCTGGGGGGGACAGAAAGGGATCGATGAATCCATATTCCCTCAGAAATTCATCATTGATTATGTCAGGGTTTATCGGCTGCGCAAATAGGGATATCATTCAAAACGGAACAGGATCATGTATTCATGCATATTTACACGGAAGGCTTTACGCGCGAAAGACAGGGTGCATGATAGACTTTAAATTTTTTCAGATGTACCCGCCGGAGAGAGAGTTAACCGCACAGGAAAGATAAGAGGTGAATAGAATGCAAAGAAGGGAGTTCATCAACGGATTGTCAGAGGGTCTTCTGGCGATGGCAGGATTATCTTTTTTCCGCTGTGAAAAGCGGACAGGCGAAGAACTGCCTCCGAACATACTTTTTGTCATTGCTGATGACCAGTCCTGGCCTCATGCAGGAGCCTATGGAGCGTCCTTTGTAGAGACCCCGTCTTTCGACAGGGTGGCCAGGGAAGGAGTCCTCTTTCAGAACGCTTTCTGCGCTGCCCCGCAGTGCAGTCCGAACAGAGCGGCCCTGCTCACCGGCAGGCACATATGGCAGCTTGAAGAAGCGGGTACGCACAGGAGCTGCTTTCCCGTGAAATATCAGGTCTATCCAGACCTGCTTGAATCTGCCGGTTACTTTACCGGGTATACGGGAAAGGGCTGGAGCCCCGGTGACTGGGCTGTATCCGGAAGAAGCCGGAATCCCGCAGGACCCGAATATGACGTAAAGAGGATGCCTTCCAAACCCCATGGAGGGCTCAGCGGTACCGACTATACCGGAAATTTTGAGGCTTTTTTAAATGCGAGGCCGGAAGGCAAGCCTTTCTGTTTCTGGTTCGGCGGACATGAACCTCACAGGCCGTATGAGGAAGGTTCGGGGATCCGGATGGGGAAAAAACCGGAAACCGTAGAGGTTCCTCCCTTCCTTCCGGATACGGACCTCGTCAGAAGCGATATACTGGACTATGCAGCGGAGATCGAGTGGTTCGACCGGCACCTTGGTGGTATGCTGGGACTTCTGGAGACGAGGGGCGAACTGGATAATACTCTGGTCCTGGTCACCGGTGACAATGGTATGCCCTTTCCAAGGGCCAAGGCAAACCTTTACGAGTACGGTATTCATGTGCCAATGGCCGTGATGTGGCGGGGAAGGGCGAAGGGGGGGCGTACAGCCAATGATCTGATCAGCTTTACGGACATTGCACCTACGTTTCTGGAAGCTGCAGGGCTCGAGCCGCCCCGGGAAATGTCAGGTAAAAGCTTTCTCGGTATTATTATTGGCACAGTGAAAAAAAAGAAGGATGAAAGCCGGACATTTATCCTGTCAGGGAGAGAAAGGCACAGCCATGCACGGGCGGACAATCTCGGCTATCCATCACGTTCCATCAGGACTCCGGAGTATCTGTACATCCGGAATTTTAAGCCGGACCGCTGGCCGGCCGGTGATCCTGTCCCATCAGGAGAATCAGAGGGATTCCACGATATTGATGACTCTCCGACAAAAACCTGGATGTTGAAAACCGGGCCTGAGGATGACCTTTTCAGGCTGGCTTTTATGAAACGTCCGGAAGAGGAACTTTACGATATTAAGAAAGATGCTGGATGCATGAAGAATCTTGCAGGACAGCCGGAATACAACCAGGTTCGCGATAAATTGCGGGGAATGCTGGAAAAGAACCTCACAGAACAGGGAGATCCCCGCATGCTGGGTTACGGGGATATTTTTGACAGCTATCCCAGATACGCATCCATGCGGAACCTGCCAGGGTTCCGGGAACAGGGGAAGGTCAATACAAAATACCTCGCTCAAAAGCCTGTCAGGTGAAGACGGGTTATCTGATAAATGGATTTCTCTTTAATATTAGACAAGCAACCCTGTCCTGCTGTCTATCATTAAAAACCAGAGAGGTGCAATATGCCGCAACAAAACAGCACGAGACGCGCATTCCTGAAAATAATGGGTCTGGGTACTGCATCTCTTGTTCTTTTTCAGGGGAAAACACCGGTCAGGGCGGAGAACAGGCCGCCAAACGTTGTCCTTATCTTCTGTGACGATCTGGGGTATGGCGATCTGGGATGTTTCGGCCATCCGACGATCAGAACCCCGAATCTGGACCGTATGGCAGAAGAGGGACAGAAATGGACGAATTTTTACGCAGCTGCCAGTGTATGCACGCCGAGCAGGGCAGCTCTCCTGACAGGCCGTCTTCCTGTGCGCAGCGGGATGTGCAGTGACAAGAACAGAGTGCTGTTCCCGGATTCACAGGGGGGACTTCCTGAATCCGAGGCAACGCTTGCCGAGGCATTGAAAGGGGCAGGATATGCCACTGCCTGTGTGGGGAAATGGCATCTGGGTCATCTGCCGCAATACCTGCCTACCCGGCATGGATTTGACTCTTATTTCGGGATCCCTTACAGCAACGATATGGACAAGGTCAGTACCGGAAAAGGCAATATCATGGAGGATCCGAAGACCGAAAATTTTCAGGTCCCCCTGATGAGAAATGAAGATATTATCGAACGCCCGGCAGACCAGACCACGCTCACCCGCAGATATACCGGCGAAGCCATTGCTTTTATGGAAGCGAACAGGGAAAAACCCTTTTTCCTCTATCTGGCACATACCTTCCCTCACGTGCCTCTGTTCGTGTCAGAGTATTTTAAAAAGAGAAGTCTGCGGGGACTTTTCGGGGATGTCGTGGAGGAGATCGATTGGAGTGTAGGGAGGATTCTTGAAAATATAAAAAAGCTCGGGATAGAGAAGCGGACCCTGGTAATCTTCACCTCTGATAACGGTCCCTGGCTGACATACAATGAAATGGGCGGATCCGCAGGTTTGTTGAGAGGGGGAAAGGGAGGCACTTTCGAGGGCGGCATGCGTGAACCTGCTCTTTTCTGGTGGCCGGGCTGGATACAGCCCGGTGTCATCACAGATATGGGAAGCACGCTGGATATATTCACGACAGTCTGCAATCTTGCCGGTGCCGTGATTCCGGCCGACCGGACAATGGATGGTTATGATCTGCGGCAGGTATTATTCGGCATGGGACCCAGCCCCAGGGAGATCATGTTTTTCTACAGGGGTACCAGGCTGTATGCTGTACGCAAAGGACCGTTCAAGGCCCATTTTTATACGAGACCGGAATACGGGTCCGGTTCTGAAAAGAAACATAATCCTCCTCTCCTGTATCATCTGCTCCACGACCCTTCGGAAAAGGTGAATGTTGCCGGTAAATATCCGGAGGTCATTTCGGACATTCTGGAAAAAGTAAAAGAGCACCAGAAAGATCTGATCAGGGGCAAAGATCAACTGGCCGCAAGAGGGAAACAATAGCGCGACCTCCTGTCAGATCCTTCTGCCATACATTCCAGGTTCAATTAAGCATCACGTCATTGATTTCTGATGCAGGCGCCAGATTTGTCCCAGTTCCTGCCAGAGCCTTCTGCCGAGTACTTTCGGTTTAATCACACTTTTTTTCATTCTCTCGAGAATATACATTGCCATTTTGCATTCCTCCAGGAAATCAGGGGAAATAGCGGATATAATATTTCCTGACATTTCATGAAAAATATATCTTTTTTACTTGACATTTATGATATAATATACTATCTTTATATCGAAATATATGCCTGAATATAGTAATCGAGACTTTTTAAGATATCAATTTTTATATGAATAAATGATATATTTGGCAGATTATTTGCAATACATTTCAGGCGGGTTGAGGCGGACCCGGGCGAATTCGGTTTACTAAAAACGGATTTTCAAAATGGATGCCAGAATGAACAGCGGTGGATGCGTTTTACGTGTCAAGGCGTTGCACGGTTCGCTGAAATCTGCTGAGAAAAGACTCGCAAGCTTCATTCTGGATCACCCGGATGAAGTGACCGGCATGCCCATATTAATCCTTCAGTCCAGATCCGGAGCGAGTTATGCAACGATCATCCGTTTCTGCAAAAAGGCCGGTTTTTCCGGGTACAGGGAATTCAAAAAATGCCTGGCTGCGGATATTCATGCATCCCGGCATAGCAGCGCCCGGATTCCAGGATTTCCGATCGACACAGACGATTCCACAGAGACCATCGTGGAAAAAATATTCAACAGTTCCATGAAAACTCTTCAGGATACCCGTCATTTTCTGGATATACAGGCAGTGGACAGAGCCGCTGAGTATATCGTGAAAGCAGACGAAGTCTATTTTATTGGTACGGGCGCATCCGGAGTCAGCGCGAGGTTTGCCTCTACGCGGTTTTTCCGTATTGGTATAAGGTGTGATGCAGAGACGGATCCCACGCTTTACAAGATCAAGACTTCGCTATTGACCGAGCGGGATGTTCTTTTTGCTATTTCCGGATCCGGAAGATCCAAAAATGTCGTCGAAGCGTCAAGAATAGCCCTTGAAAACCATGTTCCTGTGATCAGCCTCACGGACTTTGCCGTATCCCCTCTCACACGGGCTTCAACCATCCATCTTTACACGACACCGAGGGATACCACGCTCTATCTGGACGTTGACATGCCCCTCATAATCGGTCAGATCAGTATCGTGGATGCCGTTTTCTTCTGCTGCTGTTCCAAGATGGGAGAAAAGTCCTTGCGCATGATGAACACCACGAAACGCGTTGCGGATGAAGAAAAAATGTAACCGGGGTGAGCGAGATGAATGCCAAAGGTTTAGCATCCTACTGTCAGGAATGCGGCGCCTGCGCCGCTGCGATCGGGAAAATGGTCCCTGCAGCTGAGGATGAAAGGATCGTATCTCTTATCACGGATGAGGTCACAAGAATTCTCAAAATGAAAGAAGGCGGGACCCGTTCCGGAGTCCCGTCCATCCCTCTGGGAGTTTCCAACCGCCACATGCATATTACACAGGCGACATTCCATAAGCTCTTTGGAGAAGGAACTGTTTTTGAGTCCTACAGGGAACTTTACCAATCCGGCGAATTCGCTTCCAGGCATGTGGTCACCCTAGTCGGCTCGAGAATGAAGGCCATTCAGGGTGTACGTATTCTCGGGCCAGTGCGATCCTATGATCAGGTGGAACTTGCCCTGACAGATGCCATAGTACTGGGTATCATGCCCCCGGTGCGGAATTCCGGGGATTTGAAAGGGTCTGCGCCTCTGACCATAGTGGGACCTGCCGGTTCGGTATTTCTCAGGGAATGCGCGATCATTGCCAGCCGGCATATGCATATGAACAGCAAGGACGCTCTTCTTTTCGGAGTAAAGGATGGGGTGTTCTGCAGGATACGTATCGGAGGGGAGAAATCCACCGTGTTCGAAAATGTCCTGGTCAGGGTCAATGATGCATGGAAGCTGCAGCTGCATCTGGATACCGACGATGCCAATGCAGCGAACGTCCGGTGTGCCATGCCGGCTGAATTTAACGGAATGATGTGAGGTCTGGTTATGCAGATAGGCCGCGTTATTGGAAATGTCATTTCCACCCGGAAAACCGGCAGAATCGAAGGACTGCCGCTTCTTGTCCTGCAGCCGCTGGATGAAAGGCTGAAGCCCGCAGGAAGAACGGTAGTCTGCACAGATACTGTGCATGCGAGACAAAATGACCTTGTGCTGATCTGTTCATCATCGTCTGCAAGAATGACCGATAAAACCCGTGATGTATGCACGGATCAGACCCTTGTTGCTATTGTAGAGATCATTTCATCCGGCAGGCAGGATCTGTACAACCGTTCCCGGGAGAGTGAAGAGGAGGTTTCATAACCATGGACAGAATTTCTCCGGATATGGAGCGCATTGTCCAGGAGGTCATTCGCCGGCTGGAAGAGAAAGGAACGGCCGTTACACCCCCGCAGCATGAAAAGAGTCCTGAAAAAGCGGGGACAGATAAAAACGAGATCAAGAGAACAGAGCGGATCCCCATGGATGAATACAGAACGCCTGTACTGACAGAAAAACATATACAGAAGCTTCATGAGCTGACCGGGGAGATTGTGGTGCCCTGCGGCACGGTAATCACACCCAGGGCAAGGGAAGCGGTCAGAAAACTAAGGATCATTGTAACTTTCGAATAATAACAGGGAGGTCTTTTATGCCAAAGGTTGCACTGGGTTTCGTGGAAACCCGCGGAAACACAGGCTGTCTCGTAGCACTGGATGCCATGATCAAGACCGCCAATGTGGATCTTGTGAAGAAAGTGGGTATCGGAGGCAGTTATGTGACAGTGATTGTCCGGGGAGAAGTGGGTGCAGTCAAATCCTCCGTGGAATCAGGTGCGGAGGCTGCTGCAAAAGTGGGTGAACTGGTCTGCGCCAATGTCATCCCCTCGGCTCATGAGGATGTTTTCAAGTTGATAGGCATCAAAAAATAGGAGAACCAACCATGCAAGATGCTCTGGGTGTTATAGAAACGCTGGGATTCACCACAGCAATGGAAGCGGCGGATGCAGCTGTGAAATCTGCCAATGTAAGGCTGGGGAACTGGCTCAAGGTGGGCGGGGGAAAAGTCAATGTTTTTGTACGGGGTGATGTTGCTGCGGTCAAGGCGGCTGTGGAGGCCGGTGTCAGTGCTGCCTCTCAGATAGGCAAGGTACAGAGCCAGACCATCATTCCAAGACCCTCAGAAAAACTGGCCGTGTTTCCCATAGAGGCCATGAAAGAAACCTGATCACAGGTGTTTGTTGAACAGTAGAAAGCGGGGGTTCATGTGAACATAACGGAACAAGAAATACGCTCGATTGTGGAGAGTGTGGTCTCGGCGGTATCCGGAAGGTCCGGTACCGGAACCGCTTCCGAGACCTGCGGCAGGAGAGATAGAAACTGGGGCGTTTTTCAAAAAATGGAAGATGCAGTGGAAGCCTCTCACGAGGCGTTCCTGCGTTACTCAGAATGTGGTGTGCAGGACAGAAAACGTTTCAGTGAGCAGGTCCGCAAACTCACACTGGAACACAAGGAAACTTTTTCCCGGATGGCTGTCGAGCAGACGGGCATGGGAAGAGTGGAACACAAAATCCTGAAACACATCAATGTGGCCAAGAACAGTTCAGGATTTGAATTCCTGAGGCCGGAAGCGTGGTCAGGCAAGAACGGACTGGCTCTGGATGAGTGGGCACCTTTCGGAGTGATCGGCAATATCACTCCCAGCACGCACCCGGGCGCGACCATGCTGGACAATATCATCATTCAACTTGCCGGAGGCAACACCATTGTCTTCAATCCCCACCCATCCGCAAAAAGGCTCAGTGCTCTGGTGATTCAAACCTGCAACCAGTATATGGTCAAAGCAGGGGCTCCGGAAAATCTGGTCACCTGCGTTGCTGATCCAACTCCGGAGTCCGCTGAGATATTGTTTACCCATCCGAAGGTAAAGCTTCTTTCCATCACGGGGGGACCTGGTATTGTGGCCATGGCCATGAAAGCAGCCAAGCCTATCATTGCCGCGGGTCCTGGCAATCCTCCTGTACTGATCGATGAAACCGCTGATATAGAACTTGCGGCAAAAGAGATCACGGACAGCGCCAGTTTCGACAACAACATTCTCTGCATTGCAGAAAAAGAAATTTTCGTGGTGGAGAAGGTGTTCGATCCTTTCATGAAATCGTTCGAGGAGCAAGGGAATGTGAGGCTGACCGCCCAGCAGATGAATACCCTTGCCGAAAAGGCGCTGGTGAAGGAAGGAAAGCATTACATCATCAGCAGGGATTTCGTGGGCAGGAATGCGAGTGTTCTTGCAATGGCTCTCGGTATGCAGATCTCAGATGAGGTTCCCCTTCTTTTCGGGGAAATAGGACCGGATCATCCCTGGGTGCTTGCAGAGCAGATGACCCCGTGCATACCGGTTGTGAAAGTGAGAGATTTCAAGGAAGGGGTGCAGGCCGCTCTTAAAGCAGAACACGGGTTCGAACATACGGCCGGAATTTTCACACGTGATATGAACAGAGCCACGGAATACGCTAAAACTCTGAATACGGATGTCATTGTGATCAACGGAGGCACTCTGAGGGGCAACGGGGGTGACCGGGGAGAAGGAACGTTCTCCCATACGATCGCTTCGCCGACCGGTCAGGGCATTGTGACGCCCAGGAGCTTCTGCAGGCACAGGAGGATCATGACCACGGGGGCCATGCGTTTTGTGTAACGGAAAACAATCGGTTTATTGAATGAAGGAGATGGATAATGGCAGAGATCAAATCTATCGGCATACTCGAAACCCGGGGTTTCGCGCCTCTCATCGAAGGAGCTGATGCAGCTGTCAAGGCTGCCAATGTGGATATCGTCGAGTGGCGGCAGGTGGGAAGCGGATATGTTTCCATAGTCATCGAGGGAGAGGTGGCTGCTGTGCGTTCGGCCATAGACAGCGCCCGTGAGGCTGCATCCAGGGTGGGAGAGGTTATATCCGATATCGTGATCCCGAGACCTGTGGACGAGCTCAGAAAAACTTTTGATGCCAGCTGACCTCAAAGCTGTTTTGAAAGAAGGCGGGCCGCGCAGGTTAGACCTGATAAATGATGTGAAATTCC
>CAYXFJ010000030.1:2907-17897 GCA_964464265.1 uncultured bacterium | reverse complement strand
CAGAGTAAATTGGGCACTGTCGCTGGCGGTTGGCGGCGCATCATTGTTGAAAAGCCGTATGGGCGCGATCTCACCTCGGCGTTGCAGCTGGACGAGGAAGTTCATGCAGTATTTGATGAAAACCAGGTCTACCGATATATTCTTGAAATTCTGGCGCCCAATATAGAAGAATATGATCGCTATAACCAGTAGCGCCCTGCGTGCGGGTGTGAGTTTGAGAAAAAGACTTTTGATGAGCCAGACTGACTGGTACATCCAGCGCTTGATGGGTTTCATCCGCTTGAGCTTTTCCTTTGCCTCACTGTCGAGATAGAAGGCATTGATCTCCCGAAGCTCCTGCCTCCATGTTCGCTTGAGCCCGCCGCTCTTGAAATCGTTCAGTATGGTCCGGCCTATTCTCTCGCCTTCAGGGTTCTGGTTCATCGTTCATTTTCCTGTTCTTTTTCTTTTAAACGGTTCCCGCAATGGATGGCATTTCCCGAAAAGGAGTTTCCTTAAGCAGTATTTTGAAGATTCTGTTCTTTCTAGAGGAAGGGAATCCTGTATGCGGGATTCCTCTTTAACTATTGTGCGGATATGATGAGGCGCATTTTACTGGATGTTCAGCCTGCGCCTTATGTCTTCAGGCAACGCTTTCTTATGAATACCGATCGCCAGCCCCTTGAGGAGCAGATAGGAACGGGAAAGGTATAAATATCCCCCGTTTTTCCTGTCCGTGCCTCCTGAATTCTTGGTCAGGTAAAATTTGGTATTGTTCTGGTCACGGGCCAGACCGACAATGTGCATGAGATGATCGTCCGTTGTGGTCATGTTATCGAACATTTTCTGTCTCAATTCCTGGGTCACCTCTTTCTCTTTGACCGGTGCTGTGACGGGCAGGTCGCGCTCAGCCTGTATCTTCTCCTCCCAGTCTGTTTCCGGAACAATTGCCCAACCGGTTTTGGTGGATGAAAAATCGCGTTCGCTCACATCACCGTCCCAGACAAACGAGTGCCCGGACTTGAGAGCGCTGTCCATGATCCTTTCAAGAACGTCAACAGGGACATTGTAATAGGTGTCACTGAAGGTCCAGTTATCAGGCACTTCAAGACGGCAGGGTTCGTACCAGGGATGATGGGAAAGGGAGGTGATCTCTATATAATCGTCCGGATTGAGGCCGCAATCGGAAGCGAAGGATACGGGTGAATAAGTCTTCCCTTTGTATTCGAAGGTACGAGGTACAGGGCCGAGATACACGTCCAGTACTGCCTCGAAGGCCTCTTTCCATCGGGGCGTCACGCGGGATCCCTGCTGCTTCAGAACAGCATCCAGCATGGCCTGGAGCACTGCAACCATTTCTCCGTGATTGTGGACCTTCTCGCCGATTCGCATACCCGAGTAAACGGATTCAGGGACAAGGCCGCTTGAACGGACCTGATCGAACACGTCGTGCGCCTGGCCTCCTTGGCCAAAAACGGCATCCCCGTGCAGCCTGATATAGTTTTCAGCCTTTCTGGGATAGGTATTCCGGACGATGTACATTTCCGAAAGATCCAACTCTTCCTTTCCCATTCTCAGCATCTCGGATTCCAGATAGGAAATCGTGGCAAAACACCAGCATGTTCCCGTACGGGCCTGGTTTTTGACCGGAGTACGTTTCACTTCTAAATCAAGGGTGAAGCGGTAAGCGGGTTCGTCTTTCTCCTTTTTATCCTGCGCGTGTACATGAAGGGCAAATATCAGCAGTACAAACACCATCGTGGCTTTTTTCATACTTTCCTCCGAAACGGCCGGTGAGAAAAACCGTTATCCCGAATGATTCCTTTCGATAATACAGAATCCCCCGAACAATATCAAGACAAATCTTAGGCACTTTCTTCGGCATTTTTCCGCTGTGCCGGGCGCTGTACCGGGTATGCTAAAATTCTGTCCGGAAGGCAGATTTCACTTTCATTTTTGACTGTCCTTTTCTATATTTTAGATACAGTTAATAATTAAAGAGATCCTGGAGATCCCGGTTGAAACGGTTGACGGCATTTCTGGTGAAAAAAACGATCCATGGGTGGCAGAACGTCCATGACCAGAAAACGAGGAAGAGGCCCATCCGTTCGGACATGGCAGAATAGAAGCTGTGGGGACTCTGATCATCGCTGTTCTTCTGATCGTGGCGGGAGTTGAATTTTTCAAGAGCGGCGCTCAAAGGATCATCAATCCGCAGCCTGTTGCCGTTTCCTGGATCATGATCATAGCCATTATCAGCACTGTGGTCATTAAAGAATGGCTGGCCAGGTTCTCCCTGAAATACGCGCATCGGGTATCCGAGAAAATCAAGAACGCAATAAACAGATTTTTCTAACTTTGGTTTTTGATCCCCATATGAAAGAAACGGAAAGAGAGAACACCATCCAGAACCTGAATCATGAAGTACAGAAAGAATTCAACATCTCCCGCATCACCATCAATATCGAGCCCAGATATGCGCTATAATATCACCATCATCCCAAAACACGGTTTCCTGGCATTCCTCTCCGCGCTCTGGACAATACCCGCAGCGGAGTCCGGCCTCCCTTCAACCGATATCCAGATCCTGCGATCCACTTCTTCGGAATGCGTGGTCTCCTATTCACCTGAAGCCCAGAAGTACTCCCGCATGGTGAAGGGACTGGCTTACGAGACCTATGAAATCGAACAGGCCTGTGCGGATGGAGAACCCGGTGACCCCATGATCCCCTGCCGTATCCTCTCATTCGGTATTCCCTGGGAGGGGGATTCGCAGCTATTCACCCTGCAATCCGAGTATACCGAGGAATCCCTGCCCCGCCTGCTCCCCGTCCCGCGTGTGGAGAGAGTGGACGGCTTTCCTGTCGAGATTTTCGAACAGGGCCCGGTTTACAAATCCGATGCCTTTTTTCCAGCTTCTCCTGTGGTTTCTGAAGAACCTTCTGTTATGGGAGACCGGCGTATTCTGCGTGTCAGAATATACCCGGTCCAGTACCATCCTGAAACGCATACTGTCAGGCTCTACACACGTATCGTTATCCGCGTGGCCTTTCCTTCTTCGCCAGCCGTCATCCCTCCGTTCCGTGACAGGCAGGACGGTTTCTACAGGAAGGCACTGGTCAACGACGAGACCGCGCACAACTGGCGCCTGCCCCGAAAAAGACCTCCGCTTGCCAGGGCTCTTTCACAGAAGAAATATAAGATCCCGGTCTCACAGGAAGGACTGTATCAGATCACCGGCCAGTTCCTCAAAAGCAAGGGGATCGATATTGCAGGAATATCCGTGTCCACTCTGAAGATCTACAACAACGGAGGGCAGGAGCTCCCGCGGTCCATTCTCGCGTCCGTGCCGGACAGTATCGAAAATCCTGTGCTTGCATACGGGATGGAGGACGGCCGTTTCGACGACGCGGATTACCTCATATTCTACGCCAGAGGAGTCACCGGCTGGTCCTACAGTACTGCCCAGGCAAGGTTCAATCATTACGTGCATCCCTACACTGACAAAAACATATACTGGCTGGTATTCAACGACGGTGTTCAGGGAAAAAGGATACAGACACTGTCCGCCCCTTCCGGAAATGTGACACGGTCTCTCAGCACTTTTAAAGACCATCTCTTCCTCGAGGAGGACAAGACAAATCCTCTCAATGCGGGAATCTACTGGTTCGGCGATTATTTCGACAATGCAAAACCTGCGGAAACCTATGCCCTGACTTTGCTCAATCCTGTATCAGGTGACACGATGCTCTTCCGGATGCAGATGGCTGGAGGGACTTCAGGAACTCACCGCTTCCAGATCCTCTTCAACGAGCAAACCATTAAAACATTCAACGTTTTCGGCAATATCATCAGCACACAGGAAGCGGAGTATAAAGGCAGTGTCCTTTCTGGCGGGAATACATTAGGTTTTCAGTACACCGGTTCCAGCGTTGCATCCAAAGCTTATCTGAACTGGTTTGAAATACAGTACAGTCGTCAGCTCCAGGCATACGAAGGCCGCCTCCCGTTCTTCTCTCCGGAGGAGGAAGGCCTTTACGAATACCGTCTTTCAGGTTTTTCAGGAGAGCCTCTGGTTTGGAAAGTCACAGAACTATCCGGCATTTGCAGGATGGCACTGTCGCAATCCGGCAGCCAGTGGGTATTCACCGACTCGGTAGCAGGCTCTCCCGACTGTTACTTCGCCTCCCTGTCCGGCTCAGCATTTACTCCGGTATCCATCGAGGAAGACACGGATCCAACCCTCAAAAATCCTCTCCTCCAGGCGGATATGATACTCATCACACCCGAAAGCCTTGAAGATCAGGCTATGAGGTTCAGGACGCACAGGGAAACGAGGGATTCTCTCTCCATACTGGTCGTACGGACCGAGGACGTTTACGACGATTTCAGCGGCGGCCTGCCCGACCCTGCAGCCATCAGAAATTTTGTCCGCTATGCGTATGAAAACTGGTCCTCTCCCCCTTCCTTTCTTCTGCTGTTCGGAGACGGGCACTACGACTACAGAAACCTGCTCAAGACCGGAGCTCCCAATCTCATCTTCCCCTTCGAGGAGTCGGGATTTTCAGAAACAGGCTCCAGGGCTACGGACGACTGGTACACGTATGTATCGGGCAACGACACCAGAATGGACCTCGCGGTAGGACGCGTACCCGTGCAAAACGAGGCTGAGGCTGGAGTCTGGATCGACAAGCTCATCCAGTACGAGAGCAGCTCTGCTCTCGGGGACTGGAGAAGCCTCATCACTCTTGTCGGAGACGATGAGAAAGCACAGCACGGCGATGAGGATGAAGTGACCCACACACGGGCTGCGGAATTCATAGCCGAAAACCGTATTCCTCCTCTCTATAATCTTAAAAAAATTTACCTTTCCGAATACCCGGAAGTGATCACTGCAGAGGGAAGGCGCAAGCCCCAGGCAAGGGACGATCTCATCGAGCAGATCAACCTCGGAACTGTTTTTGTGGATTTCGTGGGGCATGGAAATGAAGAAGTCTGGACGCATGAGTATATATTCCTGCGGGACAGAGACATGCCGGCACTGAATAATACCGGAAAGCTGCCCATTTTTTATGCCGCCACATGCGCCTTTGCGCTTTACGACAGCCCTAAAGAACAGAGTTTCTCCGAAGAATTGCTGAATACCGAAGGAAAGGGGGCCATAGCGGTCATAGCCGCTTCCCGGTTCTGCAGCGCCTCTCCGAATGAAGCGCTGAATAAAGCCTTCATAAAACATCTCTTTTCCGAATCCGGAGGATTGAGTATAGGAGAAGCCCTGCGTCTCGCGAAGTTCGAAGTGGCCTCCACGAGCAACAACGAGATGTACCACGTGCTCGGCGATCCATCCATGCGCCCCGGAATTCCCCGATATCAGGCTGAACTGAACCGTCTGGACCCTGATACACTGAAAGCTCTGGCCGTCACCACAGCGGATGGAGAGATCCTGAAGGACGGCACACTCTGGGCCGGATTCAGCGGAACCGTTACTCTCAAATGCTACGATGCTGAAAGGAAGGTGGAGTACAAAACCCGGTACGGTACCCCGCTCAATTACCAGCTTCCGGGGAACACCCTGTTCAGGGGTCAGGCCACAGCCTCTTCTGGCCGTTTCGAGATCTCCTTCATCGTTCCCAAGGATATCTCATACGGAGAGAACAGTGCCCGCATCAGCGTTTATTTCTCCGATGAACTGAACGATGGGGCAGGATACAAAGACAGGATAGGCATACGCGGGAGCAAGGATCTGGTGGACATGGAAGGTCCGGAGATCCTCTTCTATTTCGACGGGCAGGAAAATTTCATCTCCGGCGATATGGTGTCCGGCAATCCGGACCTCATCGCGGAAATTTCCGATGATACAGGTGTCAATATTACCGGGGAGATCGGGCACAAGATCATGCTGACCATTGACGAAACGGTCAAAGAGGATATCACCGGCTATTTTCAGTACAAGGAGGGGAGCTATTCCGGCGGGACATTGCGGTTCCCGCTGCCCAATCTCTTGCCCGGAACGCATGAGCTGTCTCTCAAAGCCTGGGACAATGCGAACAATTCCTCCACAGAAACGGTCATCTGTGTCATTGTGCCCAGGGATAATCTTCGCATTGAGAATGTGCTCAATTATCCAAATCCCTTCAGCGGACCGACCCAGTTCACTTTTCAGATGAACCAGGATGCAGCTGTCGAGATCCGCATTTTCACAGTGAGCGGAAGATTGATCCGGCGGCTGGACGGGTTGGGAGAAGCGGGACTGAACATTATTCCTTGGGACGGCCGGGATGAGATGGGGGATTATCCTGCCAACGGCGTGTATCTTTACAAAGTGACCGGCAATGCGAGAGTGGACGGGAAGGAAGTAAAAAACGAGGTGATCGGCCGTCTTCTGATCATGCGCTGAACATCCAGACCTTGATTCTGATCCCTGTATCCACTGCCGTTCAGCCGGGTATACATTCAAAAGGTGACATTCTATGTACAACAGTATCGTGAGAGATCATTTTTCCAATCCGCGCAATGTGGGAGAGATTGACAATCCTGACCGCACGGGTTACGCAAAAAACAGTGCTGACGGCGATATCGTGCAGCTTCATCTGAAAATTGAGAACAACAGGATAAAAGACATACGTATGAAGGTCATGGGATGCGTGGCCGCTATCGCTTCGACCAGCCTTTTAACCGAATGGGTAAAAGGGATGAGCATAGAGAAGGCTCGCTCCATCACCAGGGAACAGCTCAATGACAAACTCGGCGGCCTTCCGGAACAGAAGATAAGATGCTCTCTGACCTGCATAGACGCTCTTCAGGATGCCCTGAAAGAAGACTCTGCAAAAGGAACATCCTGAAATCCTGACCGCCCATTTTCATTCACGGCCTTTTGAATGAATACGCTTCACAGGAGCGTCCTTTTAAAAGGAGAAAAAACATGAAACGGGAATTCATGCTGGCTGCGGGAACAATGCTTGTTGTCTCCGCGCTTCATGGCCAGATCACACCCGAGGCTCACTTCGGTTTTAGGATGGGTTCGGACTACAAACTGGCAGGCTGGAGCGAGATCGTGGGATATTTCCAGCTTCTGGATGATGCTTCGGATAAAATCACCGTTATCAGCCTGGGATCTTCCACGGAAAAGAACCCTTTCATCATGGCCGTCATATCAAGTCCTGAGAACCTGAAACGTCTCGACGAGATCAAACAGGCATCCGGGAAACTCTCCGACTCCCGCGGGCTCACTCCCGAACAGGCCAGGGAGCTCGCATCGGAAGCGAAAATTATCGTGCTGATCACCTGCAGCCTTCACGCCAGTGAAGTCGGAGCCGCTCAGGCTACGCCTGAACTTGCCTATAATCTCGTCACGGACGGAACGCAGGAAACGAAAAACATTCTGGACAATGTGGTCTTCCTTCTCATTCCCTCATTCAATCCCGACGGTTTGAACATGGTCAAATCCTGGTATGACCAGTATGTGGAAACGGAATTCGAAGGAAGCTCCATGCCCTGGCTCTATCAGCTCTACACCGGCCATGACAACAACCGGGATTCCTTCATGCTCACCCAGGTGGAATCCAGAATGGTGAACCGCGTACTGTACCACGAATGGTTTCCCCAGATCTATCTGGACATGCACCAGATGGGAAACAGCGCATCCAGGATTTTCGTACCTCCATTCATCGATCCGCTGAATCCCAACACGGATCCTCTTATCGTCTGGGAGCTCGGTCTTCTGGGCCATGAGATGGCCATGGACCTGGAGGTTGCAAACAGGAGCGGTACAGGCATGAGCCATGATTTTTCCGGATGGTGGGAAGGGGGATTTCTGATGACAGCCTGGTGGCACAACACGGCAGGGCTCCTGACTGAGGTGGCCAGCTCGAGAATTGCCACCCCCGTATTCCAGCGCCTCTCCGAACTGAAAGGAGAGGGAATTGGCTTCCCGGATCACGAGAAAAGAACGACTTTCCCCAATCCCTGGCCCGGAGGATGGTGGAGGCTAAGGGATATCGTGGAATATGATCTGATCGCCGCATTCTCCCTGCTCAAATCAGCAGCCAGGAACAGGGAAACCTTCCTCTATAACCGGTACCTCATGGGAAAGCGCAGCGTGGAAGCAGGTACGAAAGAAACTCCGTTCGCTTTTGTCATCCCGTCCGCACAGAGGGATCCCGGGGACTCCAGGGAAATGATAGAAATACTCATGGAAGGAGGCGTCGAGATCCACGAGGCTTTGGCGGATTTTGAAGCTGACGGTATCCCCTATCCCGGAGGATCCCATGTGGTTCTTTTGTCCCAGCCTTTCCGGTCTTACGCAAAAGACATGCTCGAACCGCAAAAGTATCCGGATCTCCGGGAATATAAAGACGGCCCCCCGATTCCTCCCTATGACGTGGCAGGCTGGACCCTCTCCTATCAGATGGGTGTCACCTGTATCCCTGTTACCGTTCCTTTCGAAGCCAGCCTGAAGAAAGTCTCCGGGAAAAAGAGCCCGGGAACTTCCTTCAAGATCAAAAACGGGATACTCCTCAGACATGAGGAGAATGCGAGTTTCATTGTCACGAACAGGCTGCTCGCCAATGGAAATAAAGTCTACTGGCTCACTGAACCGGCAGAGGTGGAGGGAAAGAAACTCGGCCCGGGCTGCCTGTACATACCGAAAAGGGATGCATTATCCAGTGTCATGGACCGGTGTCTCAAGGAACTGGATTTCAGCATAACCGAGGTCCGCAAGAAACCTGCGGGCAAGGCTCTTCTTCTCAATCTGCCGCGCCTGGGGATGTACAAGCCCTGGATGCCGAGCATGCACGAGGGCTGGAGCCGGTGGGTGCTCGAACAGTACGGTTTCTCCTTCAGGAATATACACAATGAAGAGCTGCGTGCAGGAAGGCTCGGAGAGCGTTACGATGTCATCTACATTCCCGATATCTGGGCAGAGGGCATTCTCAAAGGTTATCCTAGGGGAAATGTCCCGCCCCGCTACGCTGAAGGCATCGGAGCGGAAGGCATGGCCAATCTGAAACGCTTCGTTGAGGAAGGCGGGACCCTGATCACCATGGATTCTTCTTCGGATCTCGTGATCGGCGACATGGGTCTTCCCGTGGCAAACACACTGAAAAACGTCGAAATTAAAGATTTCTCGGGCCCGGGATCCATCTTATCCATGGAATATGATGTTCAGCACCCCGTTGCCTATGGCATGGAAGCCTCCGGAATGGGCTTTTTCGCGAACAGCCCCGCTTTCAAGGTCATTCCCAATTTCAGGACTGAAGCCAGGATCATCGCCAAGTATCCGTCGAAACAGATACTCAAAAGCGGATACCTGCTCGGTGAATCCCGGATCGCGGACAAAGCATCCATCGTTGAAATACCTATGGAAAAAGGCAGGGTCATCCTGATCGGTTTCGACGCAGTCAACAGGGCTCAGTTCCATGCCACTTTCAAGATCCTGTTCAATTCTATTCTGTACGGTGCATCCAAAGAGGTGACGCTGTAAACCTGTTGATGAAAGACATGTATTACAGTCTGGACGGTCCCTTGTCCCATGAGATCAAAGTAAAGGGATCCCGTTTCATAGGTCATGCCGCACCTGTTCAGAATGGAGAGGCCGCTCTTGATCTGGTCCGCGCACTTTCGAAAAAGTATCACGATGCAACGCATCACTGTTTTGCTTACAGGCTCGGTACCGGGGATTCGGCGGTCGACCGCTACAGCGATGCAGGCGAACCAGCAGGCACGGCTGGCAGGCCTATACTGGAAGCGATACAGGGCCGGCATTTGAGCGATACTCTTGTCGTGGTCATACGGTATTTTGGAGGAACCAAACTGGGTACAGGAGGCCTGGCCCGTGCTTATCACAAAGCTGCCAGAGAAACCCTGGCCCTGGCCAGGATATCAGAGAAGTATCTGACCTCACGGTTCAGGATACAATTTCCCTACGAATGCACGGGCAGTGTCATGCGTATCCTTTCGCGGCTCGAGGCCGTGATTAATAAAACGGAATACGGCTCACAGACGGGGATCACCTGCGAAGTGAGGCTGTCCAGAGGAGACGAGTTGGTCACTGAGATCCGGAACGCCACAGCCGGAAAGGCGGTCACCGAAAATGAGTGAGACAGTACAGATCGTGCTCTTTATGGTGGGTGTGCTCCTTGCTGCTTTTTTTTCCGGTTCAGAAACAGCTCTGGTCAGCGTTCGCAGAATCAAACTTGAGATATGGGAACATCAGGGTAAAAAAAGCGCCAAATCCGTTCTCGCGTTCCTCCAGCGCCCGGAGAGGTATCTGACAACCACTCTTGTCGGCACCAATATCGCCATTGTAGCAGCCTCCACGATTATGACCTTTCTGCTCGATCCCTATATGGGCGGATTCGCCATTACAGTCATCAGTACGCTCTTCCTGCTCTTCTTCGGCGAGATCCTTCCTAAAAGCATAGCCCGGGAAAAAGCCACCGTGTTCGCGTTCTACGCCACTCCTTTTCTTAGAATCTTTTATATCCTTTTTTATCCGCTCATCTGGTTCGTCACTCAGATCACCCGGTTCCTTTTGAAACTGTTAGGAATGAAGGGAGAGAGCGTCCGCCGCTTCTTTACACGAAAAGATCTCACCATGCTTGTCCGTGAGAGTGAACAGGCAGGACTCGTCGATAAAGAGGAAAGACGCATCATTTCCAGACTGATACTCCGCAGCCGTCAGAAGGTCCGGGAGATCATGATCCCGCGCACCGAGATGACCGTGGTCAGAATCAGCGATACCGTTCGCCAGGTGAATGAACTTTTCGCAAATACAGGGCACTCCCGGTTCCCTGTTGTGGAAGGTGATATAGATACCATCAGGGGAATGGTGATCGCGAAAGACCTCATCCTGGAGAAACCCCGAAGCCTGAAAAAAGTACTGCATGAAATACTCTTTGTGCCGGAATCGTCCCTCATCGGCATGCTTCTTACGAGAATGCAGGAAACGAGGATCAGCATGGCCGTTGCCGTCGATGAATACGGAGGAACGGCGGGACTTGTGACACTTGAGGACATCGTAGAGGAATTTTTCGGAGAGATCCAGGACGAATATGACGAAGACATCTCTCTCTTCCGGAAAATCGCGCCTTATCAGATCGATGTGAACGCGCGTATCAGTATCACCGAGCTGAACGAACGCTTTGCACTCCGGCTGCCTGAAGGGGATTACCAGACACTCGGCGGGCTGAT
The DNA here is from genome assembly GCA_964464265.1 of uncultured bacterium. Classification (GTDB taxonomy): domain Bacteria; phylum Zhuqueibacterota; class QNDG01; order QNDG01; family DSAB01; genus CAYXFJ01. The sequence continues at coordinate 6,725 of CAYXFJ010000030.1, read as the reverse complement.
GATGGACACTCTCGGACATATTCCCAAACGTCATGAGAAGACCGAAATGGAAACCTGTACTCTCGTAGTGCTCTCCGCGTACAGGAAAAAAGTCAACTGGGTGCGCATATTGAAAAGGGACCATGAAGGCACGCCTTTTCCATCCAAAATATCCTTGCTTTAATTTTGCGTGCTTGTTAAATTAAATGTTCCTGCGTGAAGTTCACAGCGTTTTTTTCGTTCCCGGCCCGTCATGGCCGGCGGAATGACCCGGAGTAAGGAGGACCTGATAAGATGGCGGAGTGTAAAAATCACGAAAACAATCTGAAACAGTGCAACTGTTCTTACGAGCCCTGTCCGAGAAAAGGGTTTTGCTGTGAATGTCTCGATTACCACCGGCGCCTGGGTGAATTGCCCGCGTGCTATTTTCCCGATACAGTGGAAAGAACGTATGACAGATCGATCCGGCGTTTCATTCAAATAAACAAATAAAACCGTCCGTTTTCGGACTCTGTCTTCTTCGTCCGGCCGGATATGGAAGGAAGCCTCCCTGGATAAAACCATAAGATTGACCCGGCATCCCATACTGACCTTCGAGAGAGGCCGACGCATCACCTTTAATTTTAACGGAAAACCTGTGGAATCGTTTGAGGGAGAAACCGTTGCCGCCGCCCTGCACGCAAGCGGTATCGTGGTGCTCAGCCACAGTCTGCATCTGGACCGGCCCAGAGGGTTTTTCTGCGCCATAGGTAAATGTTCTTCCTGCCTCATGGAAGTGAACGGGGTGCCGAATGTCAAGACATGCCTGGTACTGGCCAGAGATGGGATGGAGGTTCATACACAGACTGGCTGGGGAAAGCTCGAGCCGAAAACGGGCAGGTCTCAGAGCATAAAAAAACCGCCCGAAATCGAGACCGAAATCGCCGTTGTAGGCGCCGGACCTGCCGGACTGTCCGCTGCGGCGCACGCCTCCCGTTTCGGCGCAGAAGTAACGGTCTTTGATGAAAATCCCAAAATCGGCGGCCAGCTGATCAAACAGACACACATGTTCTTCGGATCCAGGGAACATTATGCAAGGATCAGGGGTGTCGATATCAGCGAAAAACTTCTGGCATCACGAGGCAGAGGCGTCCGTATATTCACCGAAGCATCTGTTATCGGGTATTATCCCCATCACGAGCTCGCCGTGATCATCGACCACAGGCTTCACAGGGTGAAGGCTGAGAAAATCATCATCGCCACAGGAGCTTCCGAGAATATGCTTGCCTTCCCCAACAATGACCTGCCCGGGGTTTACGGCGCAGGAGCTGTCCAGACGCTCATGAACGTTTACGGAATTCTGCCGGGCCGGCGGCTGCTTATGGTGGGCGCAGGCAATATCGGCGTGATCGTAGCCTATCAGCTCCTTCAGGCAGGGGTGGAAGTGGCCGCTATCGTCGAAGCTCTTCCCACGATCGGTGCATATCAGGTCCATGCATCAAAGATCAGAAGAAGCGGGGTGCCCATACTGACCCGGCATACCGTGAAAATGGCGCTCGGCAAAGAAAGGGTCGAAGGCGCAACGATCGTCCGGATCGATGAAAAATGGAAGGAAATAAAGGGCAGCCAGCGGGATCTCGACGTGGATACCATCTGTCTCGCTGTCGGCCTCAAGCCTACTACGGAACTCCTGTACCAGGCCGGATGTAAAATGGTCAATATCCCCGAATTCTGCGGGGAAGTCCCTTTCAGGGATGAGAACCTCGAAACCACTGTCAAAGGGATTTATGTGGCTGGAGACGCTTCCGGTATAGAAGAAGCAAGTTCAGCCATGCTCGAAGGACGCCTTGCAGGTCTGGATGCGGTCGAAAAATTGAAGGGCGGTAATACTGAGACCGGACGATCGAAAGAGGAAGTTAAAAAAAGCCTTGCAGAACTGCGCGCGGGTCCTTTTGGCGAAAAGATCCGCATCGGGGAAATAAAATTGAAAAAGAAGGGCTGATCATGGGATATCTGGAAGATGGAATACTCACCCTTTCAGATCTGGTTTTGCCTCCGGAGGAGCGTTTCGGGAAAGGGCCTGTCGCTGTCATCGAATGCGTTCAGAACATCCCGTGCAATCCATGCGTGGACAGCTGCCCGCAGAAGGCTATATCCATAACACCCACTATAAACGATCTCCCTGTTCTGGACTTCAAACGCTGCAACGGATGCGGTATGTGCATAGCCAACTGTCCGGGGCTGGCCATATTTCTCATTGAAAAAAACTTCGAACAGGAAAAAGCGAGAGTGGGTCTCCCCTACGAATTTCTCCCTCTTCCTGATATCGGAGAGACGGTCCATCTTCTGAACCGGGCGGGAAAGGTTGTGGGAGAGGGGCAGGTGCACAAAATCCGGAACACCAAAGCCCAGGACAGGACACCTGTGGTCTTTCTCGTTATGGACAGGGATCTTGCCATGGAAGTGCGCTTTTTCAGGAGAAGAACATGAATAAGAAAAAAGACGCGCACACTATTATCTGCCGCTGTCAGGACATCACTCTGGAAGAAGTTGAAGCTGCCATTGAATCCGGGGTTACCGATCCTGAAGAGCTTAAGAGGTTTCTTCATATCGGAATGGGCCCCTGCCAGGGGCGCACATGCGGAAAACTGGTCATGAGGATCCTTTCCGCTCGTACAGGAATTCCCCAGGAAAACGTGGGTGAAACGACCCGCAGGCCCCCCCTGATAACGGTTCCCATGCATGAGCTTTTCGGAGCCGGAGATGAATAAAACATTCGACGCCATTGTCATTGGCGGCGGCATTCTGGGTACAGCAACAGGATACTATCTGTCGGAAAGAGGGCTTAAGGTTCTGGTGCTTGAAAAATCCTTTCTCACGGCGGGTTCCACAGGAAGATGCATTACAGGAATACGTCAGCAGTTTTCGACTCCGGCAACCATACAGACAGCCATGGAATCAGTGCACCTTTTTAAAACCATGAAGGAAACTCTGGGAATCGATGTTGAATGGAAGAACTCGGGATACCTGTTTTTAGCCCACTCGGAAGACTATGTCAGGCTTTTTAAGAATAACATCTCTTTGCAGAAAACGTTCGGCCTGGATGTCGAATACATAAGCGCGGAGGAATGCAGTAAACTTGTTCCGCTGAAGGCCTGATCGGAGGCGCCTGGTGCCCTTCGGACGGCCAGGCCAATCCCTTTCTCGTGGTGCATGCATACGCGGAGGGGATCCGGAAAAACGGAGGGACAATAAAGACCCATTCCGAAGTGACCGGCATTCAGGTAAAAAACGGGAAAGTCCATTCCGTGAAAACAGCCGGAGGCGATACTTATTATGCTCCCATGATCGTTAACGCATCAGGACCCTGGGCCAGATCCGTAGGTTTGCTCGCAGGAGTGCATTTGCCGGTGGATCCTGAGCGTCATGAAGCGCTGATCACAGAAGGTGTCCGGTATGAGGGCATCCCCATGCTTGTGGATTACCGCCCGGACGGCGGATACTTCGGGCAGCGTGTCTCCGGACAGTTCATCGGTTGTTTCACTCCCGTGAAAAAGCTGCCGGGCCTGAACACCGATTCGACACTTGAATTCCTGGTGGAAATGTCGAAGCGGATGTGCCGTCTCGTTCCCGCCCTTGAAAATGTTGCGGTGCTCAGGCAGTGGGCAGGTTCCTATTCCATGACTCCGGACGGAAGCCCTATTGTGGATGAAACCGGTGTCGAGGGATTTTTCTCGGTAGTGGGCATGTGCGGTCACGGGTTCATGCTCGGCCCCGCGCTGGGGGCTTATCTGGCTCAATACATGACAGAAAAAAGTTGGCCGATCCTTATGGATGAATTCGCTTTCGGCCGTCCATCC
>CAYXFJ010000030.1:0-2879 GCA_964464265.1 uncultured bacterium | reverse complement strand
GGAAAGTCTGGCATGAGATTCATCACCTGTCCCGAAATAGACACTCTCCATTCGAACCCATGAAGGAGATAGAAGATGGATCTGGGACTCAAAAACAAAGTGGCACTGGTAGCGGCATCGAGCAGGGGTCTGGGAAGAGCCATTGCACTGGGCCTGGCGAAAGAGGGAACAAAACTGGTCATCTGCGCCCGGCACAAGGAAATACTCGAAAAAACAGCGGATGAAATCTTTCTGAACACAGGAGTCTCCGTTTTTCCTCTGGCAATGGATCTCTCCAATCCCGAGGAAATCGACTGGATGGTGAAGGAGACCCTGGATCTTTTTGGCAGAGTGGACATTCTGGTTACCAATGCAGGAGGCCCTCCTCCGGGAACATTTGAAAAAATGACCGAGTCCCAGTGGATGGATGCTATTCAGCAGAATATAATGAGCGTGGTGCGTCTTTCCAGATCTCTTATTCCATGCATGCGCAAGCAAAAGTGGGGAAGGATCATCCATATGACCTCCATTTCGGTCAAACAGCCCATCCCCGGGCTTCTTCTCTCAAACACCCTCCGGCCTGCTGTCATCGGACTCACCAAATGCCTCGCTCAGGAACTGGCCTCTGACAAAATACTCGTCAATGCGGTGTGTCCCGGATATATCATGACTGACCGTGTCAGCCAGCTGATGAAAGACCGGGCTAAAAAAGAGAAAAAACGCCCGGAAGAAGTTACACGTGAGTTACTGGATCAGATCCCTCTGGGAAGAATGGGCGATCCTGAGGAGCTTGCAAATCTCGTGGTCTTTCTGGCTTCAGAACGGGCAAGCTACATCACCGGGTCGGTTTTTCAGGCGGACGGGGGGTACTATAAAGGCCTGATGTAGATCCATTCCATTCTTCCTCAATCCATCAGATCTGCAATAGTTCAGGTTCTCTCTATAAAAAAAGGGTCTCCGGGGAAAAATGGAACGCCTTTTTCTTTTATCCGGAGAGAAATTATCTGGCAAGCAGGCAGCGCCGTGTTTCGCTGTGGGAGCCGGCCTTCATCCGGTACAGGTAGACCCCGGAAGCGACATCTGTTCCGGACTCATCAACAGCATTCCAGTCCACCTGATGGATCCCGGCAGGCTTTTCCCCGTTGATCAGGTCTCTGATCTTTCTTCCCTGAATATCGAATATCTGTATGGAAACAATGGACGCTTCAGGCAGAGTGAACGAAATGGTGGTCTTCGGATTGAAAGGATTGGGATAATTCTGGGACAGCTCGAAATTCACCGGAGCATCCGGCCTCTTTTCAACACCAACCTTCGGGATCCCTGCGAAAATGCCTCTTCCGTGCGAGCCGACCAGAATGCGCTTGTCCGAAACCCGGGCAGTTATATCCTCGCAAACCACGTTGCCGATCAGGTCCGGAGATTCCTGTTCCCAGACGGTACTGCCTCCATTGATCAGCATGGTCGAGAATACCCCAATGCTAGTTCCCAGTAAGTAGATATTCCCCTGTGAAGTCGGAAGAATGAAAGCGCTCCGGAGAGAGGGTCCGGGATCGAAGGATGTACCCTGCAGGTTGCCCTCCACTGCCGTATAGCTCTCTCCCCCGTTCGAAGAGTAGAACAGCCCCATGATATTGTAGTTGGAAAGGACCACGAGCAGCTCGTTGCCGTTTTCCGGATTCACGGCTATATCGTGGACGTAGGCCCCGTTTCCATTCGACTCAGAGATCAATCCCGCCGGAGGAGTGATATCTTCTGCGCCTGTGGTGGCTGCATTGCATGAAGCGAGCCTGTACACTTTCGGAGGCTGCGAGGAGTGACTCGCTGCAAAATAGAGCGTATGCGCCGGACTCTTCGTCACCTGGAGGGTCGAAATCACATATCCCTGAGGAGCGGCCATATTCGTCAGCTCTGTCCAGCCTACATCCGTGGAGTCCTGATAAACCGGTATTGTGCTGATCGCATTGTTCCTCCACAGACTGTTCCCCGCTATATAATACATGATCTCTTCATCGTTCGGATCCACCACATAAGGTGTTATAAAGAGCTGTCCGCTCGAACCCGAGGGTTTCACGTTTGTCCACGCTCCAACCGGCTTACCCAGCATATACAAAACCCGGTAAACCGAACCGTTCTGGGAGGAAACGTACGCGTAATTCTTCATAAAATAGGTGTATCCACCGTCACCTCCGGATATATCAACGGAGCCGGTCGTAGCTGCCCCGTTCCATCCGAAAAACAGGGTTCCGTTATCCTGAGTCCCCCCCATCATGTTGTTGTCACCGGACTGGGACGGCATGGCGACTGTATAGAACTGTGTCGTATGGTATTTTTTGTTCATATCAGACCAGTCAAGAAAATTCTTGTTCGTGGCTGTCTGATTAATGTTCGTCGTATAGCTCAATCCTCCGTCGTGCCCGCACCAGACCCTTTTCGGATCTGTGGGATCGAAAGCGATCACATGCTGGTCCGGATGAAGATCGGGATACCGCCAGTTGGGACCCGGCAGATATCCTCCGATCCAGTTATCGTATGAATTAGCCGGTGTGGCGAATCCGTCCCTGGAACGGAAAAGGCTCTGGGCTCCCAGCAGGACGAAGTTCTCATCGTCGGGCTTGACGGTGACCACCATGTTGTAGTTGGTTTGCGTATCGATATATCCGTTGTAGGAATTGATGTCCGGCATGTTGGCGGAGCGGTCCTCCGCCATTCCCGTGCTGAGATTAAGCCTGAAAAAACGGATCACTTCCCTGTCACCGTTCTTGTCTCCTGTATTGACAAAGAGATACACGATATCAGGATTGGACGGCGCAAAGGCCAGTGCGGTTCTCTGATGATTGGCCGGGAATTCAGCCGGAGTTACCGGGCTCCACGTCGATCCGTCATCCGTGGAAGTGTATACG
>CAYXFJ010000029.1:17682-17936 GCA_964464265.1 uncultured bacterium | reverse complement strand
TATCATTGCTTCATTCAAGGGCTGTCCGGTGGAAACGGGCGGCCCTTTCCTTTATTCTCGATGATTCCATACTCCAGAAAGGGGAACCTATCCTGTTATCATCCGTTATATGTTGATACACGAGGAGTTCTGAAATGAAAAAAGAATACTCAAAAAATAGTAAAGCACCTGCGGAACATATTAGGGCAAAAGCAGGAGGATCTGCAAGGACATCCCATTCGCAGGATGAAATAAAGACGGGGGAACGAAATACG
>CAYXFJ010000029.1:12128-17651 GCA_964464265.1 uncultured bacterium | reverse complement strand
AGAAGGCATTCTCTGTGCCTCATGCGTTGCGAGGATAGAAAAAAACCTGAAGGCAACAGCGGGTGTTGAAGTGGCCAGCGTCAATCTGGCCACAGGCAAGGCGCATGTCACTTTCATTAAGGGTACAGTGACACACGAGGATTTGAAAAAAGCCGTTGCCAGTGCAGGAGACTACCGCGTTATAGAGGAACCGGAAATTTACGGCACGGGTTCCCCGGAGCAGGGCAGATATGATGTATACAGATCCATGAAGAGAAAATGGATCTTCAGTGCAGCGCTGGGGCTTCTCGTCATGGCAGGATCCATGGCTCACCTCATACCTGGATTGAAACTCCTGGATCCCATGCCTGTCCGTATCGGACTCTGGATCCTGACATCCGTTATCATGTTCTGGGCGGGAAACTCTTTTTTCAGGGGAGCATGGTCTTCTCTGAAGCACCGTACAGCTGATATGAATACACTCGTGGCAGTAGGCACCGGAGCGGCTTATATCTATTCTTTGCTGGTTCTGGCATTCCCCGGATGGGTAAGCAGAAGCACAGGAGAGCCTCACCTTTATTTTGATACCGCTGCCATGATCATTGTTTTTGTTCTTCTGGGCAGAATGCTTGAGGCGAAAGCAAAAGGCAGAACATCCGAAGCCCTGACAAAACTTCTCGAACTGAAGCCCCTGACTGCACACATACTGGAGAAGGGCAGGGAGAAAGAAGTTCCGGTTGAAGAGCTGCATGCCGGCGACGAGGTCATCGTCAGGCCAGGAGAAAAGATACCGATTGACGGAATTATTACAGAAGGGAATTCCACCATAGATGAATCGATGATAACCGGAGAATCAGTTCCTGTGGACAAGAAAGCAGGAGACAGCGTCACAGGAGCAAGCATCAATAAAACAGGAGCCTTTCATTTCAGGGTAACGCACACGGGAAACGATACGGTTCTTGCACAGATCATCAGACTGGTGGAAGAGGCACAGGGATCCAAAGCACCCATTCAGCGTCTTGCGGACCGAATCGCTTCTGTGTTCGTCCCGGCTGTCATCGGCATTGCTGTGATCACATTTCTCATATGGGCTTTTTTCGGTCCACCCCCTTCCCTCACGAAGGGACTTCTCCATTTCATCGCGGTTCTGATCATTGCCTGTCCCTGCGCCCTCGGCCTGGCGACTCCAACGGCCATCATGGTCGGTACGGGTATCGGTGCTGAAAAGGGAATCCTCTTTAAAGGCGGTGAAACACTTGAAATCGCCGGCCGTGTGACAGTCATACTGTTCGACAAAACAGGGACTGTGACTCATGGATCCCTGAAGCTCACGGATCTTTATCCTTCGGAGAATGTGGATCAGGATGATCTCTTATACTGGGCAGGATGCGCCGAAAGACTTTCCGAACATCCGGTGGCCAGCGCTGTCACCGGGGCTTTCGATGCTCTCCACCGCACCCCGGCTGCCGTGTCTTCCTTTGAGGCGCTTCCCGGTCTGGGACTGAAAGCCGTTTTCCAGGACCGTGTCATTCTTGCGGGAAACCCAAAACTCATGAAGGAGCGTCACGTTTCATTATCCGGAGTGGAATCGAAGATCGAATCCCTGTACAGTGAGGGCAAAACCGTAATTGCGGTTGCCATGGACAATAAATTATTGGGAATCCTCGGCATTGCGGATACTGTACGGGAAAGTGCCCCGGATGTCATACGCTCTCTGAAGCAGAGATCAAAGGTGATCCTCATGACAGGCGACAACCGAACAACTGCAGAAGCAGTTGGCCGGATGCTGGGGATGGACCGAATTCTCTATGAAGTCCTCCCGCAGGACAAGGTCAGGGAAGTCAGGCGGCTGCAGGACGAAGGTGAGATCGTGGCCATGGTCGGTGACGGGATCAACGATGCCCCGGCCCTGGCCCAGGCGGATATGGGCATTGCCATGCGCGGAGGTACGGATATCGCCATGGAGGCTTCGGACATCACACTCATGAACGATGATATTCGCGGTGTAGAGAGAGCCCTGAAACTGTCCAGACGCACACTCAGGACCATCAGGCAGAATCTGTTCTGGGCTTTCATCTACAACATCATCGGGATCCCTCTGGCTGCAGGTCTCCTTTATCCCTTTTTCGGGATCACACTGAACCCCATGTTCGCTGCGCTCGCCATGTCCCTGAGTTCAGTATCCGTGGTGACCAATTCGCTAAGACTGAAGCGGTTCAAGGTGAGACTGTGAAAACCCGCAGGCAGTGATCTTTGATTTAAATATTGTATTTTCAATAAGTTATATAATTAAGGCCGGTTCTTAAGCTTTCTGCTGAGGCCTTCACGTGCGGGGAAACTCTTTCGAAAACAGCCATTCCTTCATACGTCCGGACATTCGGGCTTTATAAAGGATCCTGACTTCACCCGACAGCGTCACTTCAGACCAGTCTTCATTGAAATGCACTTCCAGCATGCCGCCTCTGGTTTGAACACGGATAGGGGACCGAAGCCCGTAATTGAGTGCCCCTATATAAGCGGAGGCCACGCATCCTGTACCGCAGGAAAGTGTCTCCCCCTCCACGCCCCGCTCGTATGTCCTTACACACAGGGAGTTCGATTTCCCGGCCTGGACGAAATTGACATTTGTGCCTCCGGAAAATATTGGATGATAGCGATACCTGGAGCCGGTCTGGTCCACATTCACGGAATCCAGGTCCTCGACCAGGAGGACATAATGCGGAACACCGGTATTGACAAATCCACCTTCCTTCCCATCGGCCTTACGGTTGATCCGCATTTTTTTGAAATCATGCGGCTTCTGCATTCCGAGATGAACGATATCTCCCTGTATCCGGATCCTGTGAAGCCCATCCGAAGCCTCGAGCATGAATTCCCCGGGAGAGACCATGTCCTTCTCCCGGGCATAATACGCGCAGCATCTGGCACCATTGCCGCACATACGAGCTTCGTGTCCATCCCTGTTGAAATAGCGCATACCCACCGGGGATTCTTTTCCCCTGCTGACCAAGAGAACGCCGTCCGCTCCGACAATATCGCTCCTGCACAGGGTAGCGAAGAACCCGGTTTCTTTCCCAGTAAAGAGATCCCTGCGGTTATCAATTAAAATAAAGTGGTTGCCCGTGCCGGATATTTTCGTGAACTCCAGTCCGGATATCTTTCGTTCAGATCTCATCATCTCCCGCTCCGTTTGCGGGTCTCTTTCATGGATAAAAGGTTTCGTACTGCGGATGAACCCGTGATCTGTTTTAACGCCTCATAGAACCTGACAACCGGAAAACCGATTACATTGAAATAGCATCCATCGATACTCTCTACCAGAAAAGCTTTATCCTGAATGCCATAGGCTCCCGCCTTGTCAAATGGAGAACCTGAATCCACGTAGTCCTTGATCTCCCAGGATTCCAGAGTACGGAATGTCACTCTGGTCATTTCCACGCTCGAGATCCGGTCATGTCCCACATGGATGATGGTGAAGCCGGTGAAAACCTGATGCGTACTCCCCGAGAGTGAAGACAGCATGCGGACAGCCTCCCTGGCATTTGCAGGCTTTCCGAGCACTTTTCCCCGGTGATAAACGATAGTATCCGCACCTATGACAATGCCTTCAGGAATCTTTTCCAGGACACTTTCGGCCTTTTTAACCGCAAGGATTCTGGCCAGCTTCCCGGGATCTTCTATGGATATATCCTCGTCCACAAGGGGGGTCATTATCTCAAATGACAATCCCATATTTTTTAAAAGTTCAGCCCTTCTGGGCGAACGGGATGCGAGCACAATTCGCGGGGGAGTTTTCAATCAGGCACTCTCCGTATCTATAACCACCGTAACAGGTCCCTCGTTGGCTATATCCACGAGCATTCGGGCGGCAAAAATACCTGTCTCCACTCTGAGACCGCTTTCCCTCAGTCTTGAAACGAAACTCTCATAAAGTTCCACAGCTTTCGCGGGATTGGCCGCTTCCGTAAAACTGGGGCGTCTTCCCCTGCGGCAGTCTCCGTAGAGAGTGAACTGGGAAACCACAAGCAAATCTCCGTGTACATCCAGGACCGAATAATGAAATTTTCCTTCTTCATTTTCAAAAATACGCAGGTTCAGGCATTTATCAGCAAGCCAGTTCACATCCGACTCGAAGTCTCCTTCCCGGACACCGAGCAGTATCACGAGCCCCCTGCCTGTGCTTCCGACCTGTTTTCCTTCCACAGTCACAGCCGCTTTTCTGACACGCTGCAGCACAGCCTTCATATCAGTTACCGAAAAAAACCGCTAAGAGTCCAACGAACATATCGAATTTCATCCATAAAGCGATCTTCCCGAGATGAGAAGGTTCCTGATTTTTCCATATCGCCGCAATAGCGTACACCAGGAAGAAATCGACGCCAATGACAACGATTAAAAGATAGGGCAACTTGAAATATCCGAACACATAGGGCAGTACAGAGAGAAAAATCAATAAAGAGAGTACAGCCGTTGCCCAGATAAGAGCGCACCGGACGCCTCCCCTGATGGGCAGAGTACGGAGGCCCTGAACCCGGTCACCTTCCCTGTCTTCAATATCTTTGATGATCTCCCTTCCCAGATGAAAGAGAAAAGCGAACATTCCCACGATCAGGGCTTTTCCTGTCCGGCCGACGGCAAGCCCTCCGTAAATAAAAGCGAGTCCGGTAACTACCGCCACGGTCAGATTCCCCCACAGGGCTGTTCTTTTCAGATGAGAACTATAAAAATAGACCAGCACAGAAGACAGCACTGCGATGGCAAACAGGGTTTTATTTACCAGAAGCCCTGAAATGCAACCGAGTGCGAGAAGAAAAAGGGAGAAAATCCGTGCAGAACCACGATCGATTTTTCCGGAAGGAAGCGGTCTCGCGGGTTTATTGATGCGGTCGATCTCAATATCGTACACATCATTGATGGTGTTCGCGCCCGCCATGATCAGAATACCTGAGACACAGGCCAGTAAAAGTTTTTCGAGGGGATGCACAGTCCCTGTCACAAGTCCGCCCATGAAGATCGAAAGAAACGCGATCAACAGATTCAGCGGCCGTGTCAGTTGAAAATAAGCTGTTATTTTTGCCATGTTCCAAGATACTGTAAAATAGATAAAAATGCAACCTCGAAGACCGTCTGCCGGGGAAGGGCAGAGCCTCATTCAGGCAGATGGCTCACCCTGTCTCAATTAAAACCGGTTGATCAGGCCTACATGTATTTTCCCCTGCATGAGACGGTCCCCTTCCCCAAGTCCAAAATCCACACCAAAAAGTCCGAGCCTTGTGTCCAGGCGCACACCCAGACCGTATCCGGTTTTCCATCCACGGACCCAGGTGCGGTCCCTTTCCCGCCTCTGGTACAGACCTGTATCCAGAAAACCAAATATCCATGTGCGGTTTCCCAGAAAATGGCGGAACTCGGTATTCATCCACGCCACAAGCGAACCCCTGAAACTGTCCTCCGCATAACCCCTCAGCGTTCTGGCGCCTCCAAAACGGATCTGCTCGCTTAAATTCACGTAGGGATCCCCGGTACTGATTTCCCTTCCATGCA
>CAYXFJ010000029.1:0-12118 GCA_964464265.1 uncultured bacterium | reverse complement strand
CGGCACCATCGACGTCTCCGGCCAGCGCCTCGTTTCTGAAAAGCGGGAATACGGCCACTGCATCAGCCTCTATGGAACGCATGCTGGCTTTGCCGGGCAGGTTTTCTGAACTCAAAATTTCTTCCGGTCCAATATTCTCCTTGAGTCCGAACGTGAACCGTGTGGAGTAGCGCACGCCCCTTCTGGGAACCCTTGCATCGTTCAGAGTGCTGTAATCGATCCCGACCGAAAGAAGCCGGCTGTCACTCTCAGGCACCCTGTACATAATGCTGCCCAGGGAGTCCGGCAGAACAGACCTCTGGCCAAGCTGTATGCCTAAGGACAGAGACGGCCATGGACGGTAACGCGCTGTAAGATTCCATTGCCTTTCCACATAGGTGGTATCCCTGACATCCTGGACCAGCATTCCTCCAAGATATAGCGGCCATCCGAACAGCCATGGCTCCTCGTACTGAAGCCGCAGGGACTGTGAATGGGCATCCTTCTTTTCCCAGAAAGCTTCAAAGAAACGGCCAGTGCCGAAAAGGTTTGGAAAGGTGAACTGAAGCCTCCCGGTGAAAAACCCCGGGGTACCCTCTCTCTCCGACGGCTGATAACCGGCCATACCGTCAAGGGTTCCGGTCTTTCCCTCCTCGATCTTGAGCAGCACACTTGCCTTATTCCCTCTGAAAAAAACTTCAGGATCCTCCACCCGCTTGAAATACCCCAGTCTTTCCAGATGACTTTTAACCGCCACTATCCTGTCATGTCTGTAGAGCTCGCCCGCCCGGATACGTCCTTCACGGAGAATGACCGTGCTGCGGGTATGTGGATTCCCCTGTATCCTGACAGTATCGATCCGGACCAGCTCACCCGGATCAACGGACAGCGCTATATCGGCTACCGGATTTCCCCCTGTCCCGGAAAGGGAGAATCGTGAAACCGATATAGAGCTCAGCGGAAAACCGCTGTTCCCGAGATATGACAGCACATTGCCGATATCTTCCTTCAGCATCTCTTCACGGAAAATCTCGCCGGGAGCGGTCAGCACATCAGCGAGGTATCTTGAAAGAGCTCCTGCGGCTAAACCTTGAATGCTTACCTGCCCCACCCTGACCGGACGCCCCTCCCTTATCCAGATATGGAGATCCAGCGCATCACGGACAGGGTTCATACGCATGGAATCCACTGATGCAAATAGAAATCCGTTCCGGGCGTAGAATTCCAGTGCGGTCTTCGTTGTTTTTTGAATCCAGTCTGGCTCAAGCGTCTTTCCTTCCAGACTCAGAGTACGGACAAGAGGTCCGGCAATTGCTGATCTCGCGCCGTGCAGAACGAGGCGTGAGATCTTCTGTTCAGAAGAAGGCCTCTCCGGCTCTTCTGCCGCTCCAAAGACCGGAAGGAAAAAACTAACGAGAAGGACACAATGCCTGAAGCACCTTATTTGAAGGCGGCTGAATCCTGATTTCAGGATTGTGGATTGGAACAGGTTTTCAGTCATTCCTGTATACCGGTTTTCTTGCTTCTGTATTATAACCATAGCTCAGAAAAAGGCCCTGATCTCTATCTGTCCTGTTTGATAAAAATGGCTAAGCCAGGGTTCCTTCCTGCCCCTGTAGGAAAGTGTTCCCATCATATGAGCAGACAGCCGGTAGGTCAGAAGCAGGTTCCATCTGAATGTATTTCCTGTCTGATCACCCTCGAGCAACTCATAGGGAAGGGAACGGTTTCCGGGTTCTGTGGAGACCTTTCCCCATTCAAGGTCAGTATGCAGCTGTCCCCTGCTCAGGAATGCATACCGGAAACGCGGCTGTATGAAAACCGCTGTCGCCCGGGTAACAGGATCCGGTACACTATCCGTCGCGAATCTCAGCCGGGTCTTGATGGCAAACTCGATTTTTTGCTGTGGCCTGAATGAAACTTCGAAAACGTAAAGATACTGCTCTATATTTCTGTCCGACCAGGGTCTGTCCGTAAAAAGCTTGGATTCTCCGGAATGCTGCCATTCCAGGAGAAGTCCGGTGCTGGACAGCGGATTAGCCTTCATACGGATGTTCTGCTCTGATCTTCTCCTGAGAATCCCTTCCTCCAGATACTGATAATTTTCCGAATCGTCTTTTTTCAGACGTACTCTCCAGGAAAGCCACTTTCTGGGCGTGAATTCAATATCATGCTGGACAGAAATCCGCTGCAACACCACAGTCGAATCCATGTTCCATCTGGGAAACAGAGCAGAACGGTTCACCCTGTAGAATCCCCTCTCACGGTCACGCCTTTCAATCCTGAGGATCGATCTGTATTTTAAAGCCTCGACAATGGACCAGACCCCCCCCTTCTTTCCTGCCATCCGTTCTCCGGACAGGGCCATGTCCCCTCCCCACACCAGCTCGTTCACAGGCACGAATTGATCGCTTTGAATGAGCCGGAGGATCACATCACCATCCGCATCCGGAACCAGTTCCTTTAATTCCTCGTCAAAACGGTAATTTCCGTATCCCCTTTCCACATGGATGGTATCGCGCAGAACACTGGAAATGCTGGTCGATGAGTACCGGTAATTTATGGATCCATTGAGTAAGTGCTGGCCGGGCAGAATTTGCAGCTTGACATCCGCCAGATTCGCTCTTTGATCCTGTATCTCTGGATCCGTATAATTCCTGTTCCGGTGGGTGAACATGAGAGCTGAAGACAGCAAATTCGTCCACTGCATTTCCAGCTGCAATTTGTCTGTTCGGGCTCTGGAGTATGAAGAGAGGGACAATCCGGCATATCTGGAGTCATCACGAATGGCCTCGCTGAATACAGCCCGCAATGTGTTCCTCTGAAAACCGAGCTCAGCCCGCCACTCATCAAACCGGAATCCTGTCTGAAGAGAATCCGGATAGGCATCTTTGCGATGTTCCCCTTCATAAAACACTGAAGGAGAGAGGGTTCCGATTCTCCCCCGCAGATCCGCATTCTGCCGCAACCAGTAACCCTCAAGAGCACCCCTGGATGAGATCTCGACGCCGCTGTAATGGAACTGTGGCCATTTCGGATGGAGCAGCTCTGCCGCGAACTGTTTTCTGTCCGACCGGAACCCTCCCTCCCCGCGGTAGGAACCCATATCTCCTTCTATGGAGAGGAAATCGAAGGGCCTGTACGTTGCCTCTATTTCTCCGGTTTTCTCTCCCCAGAACTTGCCCTCATCTATGCCCCATTTCCTCCCATATTCTATTTCCGCCATGCGTCCGAGAGGCCTGAACCGGTTCCCCACGGAACGCAGGCTTCCGTGCAGATCCAGTTTTCCGAAATTCGTTCCTGCGATCCTCAGCGTATCGTTAAAACGCAATCCTGTCTCGTAGGCAATGTCTGTATTGTCATCATCATCCGCCGATGCATACAGGTTTTTGTCCAGATCGGAAAAACCCAGCTCTGCATCCAGGTGAATTCCGAGTCCCAGATTTAAGGACGACTCCAGTGTGGCGACCTGATGCCTTTTTGCCATGGGAAGTTTGATCACCGGCATATAGGAGCCTTTTCCTTTTCCCGCATACCGGTAATTGCCGAATCCCTCGAGCGTATAATCTCCGCGTCCTGATCCCAGATAGGAGAACCGGACAGTATAGTCTCCGTTTCCAGCTCCTGCGTACAGATAGTAAGTAACATCCACGGAATCCACGCGTGTGTAACTTCCCTCCCCCTCTGTGAGCTGTACGCCACTGGTTGTTGCCAGTTCTGTACTGTCACCGGCGGATTTCAGTATGACTCGCATTTCATCGGTCAGAGGGTAATCCAGAGGGTCTTCTTTATTGTCTCCTTCACGCAGAAAAGATGCGCGAAGGGTCAGCCGGTTGTCCAGCATTCGCATTTCCGTGGAGGCGCCGTATATTTCCTTCTGGAATTTGAGATCTGAATACTCGAAGTCCGCTGTGATACGGGAATCAGCGGTCACAAGCCGGTTCCGGGTAAAAGTGATCTGGCCGTTGCCGTATTCAATGGTATAATCCTGGTCTTCCCCCCGTTTCATCGGTTCACCATCGATCCAGACCCGTTCGGTCCCGGCAAGGATAATGATATCCCGCTCGCCTTCTTCCCCTGTCAGCTGATAGGGCCCCTGATTCCCTTCGGATCCTGTAAAGTGATTTGTCGTGAAGCGCCCTCTGGAACCAGCAGCAAGAAGCGTCACATTGCCGAAGGAGGATTCCGCTCTTCCCATCACTCCCTGCCATTTCTTCACGTAGGAGCCAAATGCTGAATTCTGCCTGGAATAGGTAAAATCTCCCAGTGTAGCCTCAAGACCCGGCGCATTTACCTGCACAACCACTTTATCGATCTCCTGAAGTGTCTGTGTATTTCCCTGCGGCTGAATGGGAGTGTTCTGGTCCGTCAGAGAAGCTGTCACCTGAACCTGAGGCGCGATCTGCCCCGAGACCTGGAGACGCAGGCCTGACTCCAGGCGCATTCCGTCCGTGCCAGCAGTGATCCCCCGAAATATGGATCCGCTTTTCTCCAGCATTTCGGCTCCCTGATCCTCTTCCTGAATCCCGGGCTGGACTCTTATGACCTGAGGGGTTTCGGAATCCGGTTCAGGTGAGTCGCTTGCTTCCCAGCGTCTGAACGGACCTGACAGATCCACCGGCAATCTTCTGTAACGGATAGTAACACGGAGGCTGGAATCAGGATGCACAAATTTGAGCGCACTGCGTACTGTATCCACGATAAAATCCCTGTTCTCCACCAGCGTCAAACTGTCCGCCGTTACATGAAGGCTTCCCGGATAAAACCACGGGTGCGGGAGCATGATCGTGGAATCCGCCTTGACCTGATCCCGGAATACATGCTTAAAAGGATTATCAGGAATATAAAGCTGTGCGTGAAGGAGACCTTCAAAAGAAAGGATGATGACAAGTATGTATTTTCCGGATTTCACGGAATTCTGAGCCCTTCTGGGTCTGCATACCGGAACAGGAATACCGCACTTTGTTTACGGTCCAGTACGAATACCCTGTCCCTGTAGACAGCCACGTCCACAGGTTCTTTAAAGGATACCGGACCGGCCTCCGTTGAAGGATACTCACCTACATATTTCCCGTTTTCAGTGAACGCGAACAGGGATTTTTTGCTCCCGTCTGCTATGAGGATCATCGAAGCAGTCTCGGTTATACCCATAGGACTTTCGAGCCGGTCCCTGCCGATTTCCAGGAGGAAATTTCCATAGCTGTCATAGACCATGATACTGCCCTGCCGGATATCCGACACGAAGATTCTGCCGGAAGAAGAGCAGAGGACAGCATGAGGAGATCCCAGTCTGCCC
Source organism: uncultured bacterium (assembly GCA_964464265.1). Lineage (GTDB taxonomy): Bacteria > Zhuqueibacterota > QNDG01 > QNDG01 > DSAB01 > CAYXFJ01. The sequence goes on along the minus strand of CAYXFJ010000029.1, from coordinate 6,843 downwards.
TCTCCGGAATCATAATCACCAAAGCTGATCTGGGGGTTCCCGAGAACATCCAGCTTCAGGACACGGTTGTTCTCTCCATCCACACAAAAAAGCTCTCCCTGGAGCGATATGTCCGTGTCCCTGGGGAAACCAAAACGCAGATTATCAGGCCACTCGCTCGTGGAGACGAGCGTGGCCAGATAATTCAGATCTTTGTCATATCTCTCGATTCTATGATTCGAGAAGTCCGCAATGAGAACATCCAGTCCGTTCCTGGCCGAGAGACCCATGGGTATGTTGAAATGTTCCTTGCCCCAGCCGAAACCTCCAACAAGCGAGATGAAATCGCCCCGGCTGTTCCATTTCTGAACACGCTGATTGCCTGTATCGGAGATGTAAAGCGCGCCGGAAGGATCTGTACTGATCCCCTGCGGATCTTTTAGCTCCGATTCCTTTGACCCGTATCCGCCCCAGGTCGCTACAGGAACAAGTGGAAGAACAGCCCTTTCCTCTGGAACCCGGTAGGATGTTACAGGGTCCTGAACTTCAGTTCTGCGGGCAGCCGAAGGATCAGAAGAAACAGGATCATTCCCTGTACCTGCCCGAATCATTCCGGACAGGACAGGATACAGCATAAATACTTTGATCAGGAACCGTAAAACTGAACTTGAATGGAATTTTTTCACCAGCATGAGCAGATCTCCCTGCCTTAGAGGTTTCCATCAAATTAACGGGTGGCTTCGAGATTGTCAATTGAAAAAATCGTTACGGTTCGAAGGCCTGTGAAATTCAGGGTAAAACCACACTCAATCTGAGGTGAGAGGTGAAAGGATCCATGTGCAGTTTATACGGTGGGACGGACCCAGTTCATGAAGGAGCAGGGCATAGTCCAGCTGAAGGTTTTTGATCCGCAGTCCAGTACCGCATGTCAAATGACGGTCATAAATTCCCAGCCGAAGAGAAAATGCGTAAAATCCGTATTCCATGCCCATAGAGTACGAATCGTACAGCATCTCACGGTCAAGACTGAATAAAAACCTGCCTCCTTTTCCGGGAAGAGGCTTGATGAAGGAGAGTCCGGTACGAAAATGCCCGGGCCGGGACTCGGCGTACCGTGTATTCCAGCTGAGCCTTGTGGATGTCACATCCATCCCGTTCACGGCAAGGACCAGAGTTCCGAACCTTTCTATCTGAAAGAAATCATCCAGATGGATCCTCATCATCATTCCAATATCCAGACCGATGCCGGAAGCCCGGTAATTTCCCATAACGCATCTCAGTACTTTGATATTCGTTCCGTATGAAATATCCATCCCGACCCTGTGAAACTGCCAGCCCAGGTCTATCTCCAGCCTGTGCACCCTGGAGAAGGAAAAATAGAATGCATCTGTGATAAAGTGAAGGTAACTTTGAGGGGTAGCTGAAGGTCTGAGGCTGTTGTCATGGAGCCTTTGTGTGTAGGAGCTTCCTTCAAGTTCAGGATATACCGGGATATCCCCGATGTACAGACGCAGCCAGTTCATGGATATACCCGCATTTCTGTCTATGGGAGAGTATATGCCCAGTAAATAAAGTTCAGCCAGAGCATCGCGAAACCCGAACTGGGGTGCAACCATTGCTGAGATGCATGTCTTCCCGAGCAATGAGAATCCCGCCGGATTCCAGTAAAAGGCCGTTCCGTCATCCGAAACGCCCGTAAAAGCCATTCCCAATCCTGAAGCTTTTGCCCCCACACCCATATCGAGGAAATTCGCGGCATATTTATCCTGAGAGGCTTCCCCCGATGTACAGAGCATGCACAGGAGCAATACCTTTTTACGTGTATTCATCTTATTCTGGCGATCTTTCCTTTGACCTGTTTACGGGATGACCGGTCCATGACCTCAAACAGGAAAAAGTACACCCCGTTGGCCACCGGATTACCGTCTGAATCGCATCCGTCCCAGATCAGTTCGTGGTAATCCGCACCCGTCATGTCCGTATTTTCAAAACAGCGGATCAGCCTGCCTGAAACCGTGTATATCCTGAGACTCGCCCTGGAAGCGGGAAGCGTGAGAACATAGACAAAAACGGTGTGGCTTTGGAATGGATTGGGATGGTTCCCAAGATACTGAAGTTCAAATGCCTCCCTGACACGAAAGCGTATCTCCTTGCTTTTTCCCCTGTTTCCGTGTATGTCCTCGGCTTCCACATAAAGGGTATGGTCACCTGTGGACAGATCCGGTTTCAGGCCCAGAACCAGAGTCATGGTATTTTCTACCGAGTCGGGCAGTATCCAGCATTCCCGGTCAAGAGTGCAGCCGTCGAGTACCGCTCTGATCCTCTCCTCATCGAAAAAGAGCCCTGATTCATCCTGAAGAACGACCGTGAAACAGGCATCCTGTGGGATATAAGATCCTTCGCCAGGATCCTGATCCATCATGCCGATGTCGATCCGGGGAGGGGAAATATCCTGGGATGCGAACAGTCTGAACCTGCCCAGCATGGGAGTCTTTACGGTCAGCACTGAATCCTTCCTCTCATACTGGACTGCTGCCCATGAACGCATATTCTGAACCCAGCGGTAAGGTCTCTTATTTTCCCTGGAGATGAAAGACAGTGTAGCGTTCCTGAGAAGCATATGATTATCAGGGAAAGCTTCGAGAATGAAATGCACATCAGGATAACAGGTATCTCCGTCAGCGGCATCATCAGGTCTGTGCATCGTTTTCTCTATACGAAGCACAGAGTTGGACCGCAGGGCATCACCCGGCACAAGGGCATGAGCATAGCCTGGTATTCCGACAGGTCCCGGCTGAGTGCCGTCGAGAGACCCCAGTGGAGTGACATTGAACCTGTTCACTTCCAGTATCCCGCTGTACCCGTTGTTTTTCCTGTTACTGTCATATATCCTGTTCTCCGGATCAATCGATACGGCCACATCCATTTCTCCGGACAGAGAAGGAAAGGGAACAGAAGCCATGCACATTCCTGTGGCAGGGATCGAAACCGTATCCCACACAGAGAAAGAGGCTCTCTGGGATGAAAATCTGACAGGAACAGGCTCCTGGCATGTTTTACCTGCGCATCCTATGGCAGCCTCAAGTTCCACCTGCTGTATTCCCCCAAGCGAGACAGTACCCAGAAAGAGGTCAGTGGGTCCCGGGATCTGAACGATGAAACGGTCACTTGTTGAAACAAGATCTTCCGGTCCCTGCGCTATAAAATGCACAAAAAGAGCAGTCTCCCTGTGAAACGGGGGCAATGATCTTTCTGTGAGATACGTGTTCCCCGGTGGAACACGTATCATGGGGATCGTATCTGTGAGAGGAGATTCCACCATGCAGACCACCCTGGAGACGCTTTCCGGTTCAATTTTTACGATAAGAGTTACCGGATCTCCGCAGTCAGGAGGATACGGCAGGGTGTTTATCCCGGAAAACAACGCCTTTCCAATTTGCAGTTCAGTAAATGAATGCGAATGGTATCCCGCTTCTGGATCCCACTGGTAAAGCCGCAGTCCTGCGACAGTTCCGCTCAGGCCATCCGGGATACGGAACTCCTGTTTCTCCTGAAAACCATACTCCTTATCCCACAGCCGTTCAAGATGTTCATTCGTGAGTTCCAGAAGAACTCTCGAAAGGGGATATGGGGATTCTCCGTACAGAATAACAGGCTCACCCTGCCCAAGAACACGGTTTTGAACATGAAGGGCATGACCATCCGGTATATGCAATCTCAACTCCGGATCTCCCAGAAGGGTGTATTGATGCACTTCTGAAAGGGGTATGCTTCCGGAATGGGCGGCCAGATAAAAAGTTTTTGCTGTTTGGATCATTTGCCCCAGTGTCAGATCCGGATGCTCACAGACCTGCCGGTAGAATTCCGAAACCAGATAATGATCGTTCCATATCCATCCCACACCTGTGGAACCCCAGAATGCTACTGCTCCTCCATCGGGGAGAAGCACCATTTCCTCGCCCAGTGAATGAGATAAAGTGTAATCTCCGGTAAAGCAGGTCATGCTTGTGACCACAGGAAGCCGTACACCATTCCTCAGGTTACCTGCATCATCAAAGGTCAGTATCCTGGAATCTGCCCACACACCTCCGCCTCCATGACCACGGAAATTCACGAAGAGGGCGCCTTTCTCCAGCAGACTGACCAGATCCGATGTATTTTTTCCCTGGATGTCCAGAAAAAAACGGTTGCTCTCGAAACCAGGATGGATGACCTTGCTGATAAGCTCATCGGACTGTGTGACGAACGGATGATTTCCTGTTCCCGATGCGATGAAAACCATGCGGTTCATCCATGGATCAGGGGGTGAACGTTCATAGTCCAGAATTTTTCGTACCAGTGTCCGCAGTTCCTGCCGGCTGCGCACAGGCAGCCTGCCTATGGCCATATCCGGAATTGCATCATCACCATCCAGAAGCACATACCAGTGATCCGAAGGAGTCGCACCGTACTTATAGGTCTGGACAAGCGGAACAGGGATAGAATTTTTTTCTTCTGTACCCGGGCGGACAATGCTTCCGTCTCCCACCAGAAGAACCGACCTGGGTCCGGGATGCCAGTTGTGCCGGACATACTGAAGAAAGGTCTTGATTGCTTCCGGACCCGGGATTCCGGAAGAAAAGGTATTGTAAAGGGACATCAGATCTATAATTTCAACAGCGACACCCTGGTTTTTTCTGTGCCTGATGAGTTCCTCAATATCCTCCCTCATGGAATCCCCGGCAACAATGATGATCTGGTCTGCTCCATCCCTATCCGGAAATGCAGCCGGGGCTGCCAGGATCATGCTCTCCGGTTTCAATTTCTTCCCGGAAACGAGAGCCATGTACTCTGTTGCCGGATCCGTGACTGCATCATAAAATGAAGCCTGATACGTTTTCATTCCCAGGGAATCCAGTTTCACCGTGATATTCACACCACAAATCCAGGATACATCCTTTTTATAGATCTCAATTTCGGACGATGAGAATCCCTCGAGGATATAGTGGACAGGACCCACCTGTTCCGGTGGAAAGAAATGGAGACAGTCATCAGTAGCCCTGTAAGAAGCCTGATAATCCACTTCGAACCAGTCCAGCAAAAAGGGTGAGATTTCCTCACCCGGATAACGGTTGGCCAGGGTCAGGTTCTGTTTTTGCCCGTAAAGCAGGGCGGATCCGAAAACAGGACTCTCCAGTACGAGTCTTTCCAACCCGCTCCATTCTCCCGAAAATACATATCTGTCATTCAGGTAAACATCCACAGGAAATCTGAGTGTACTTCTCGACAAGCCCCGCAGTTCCATTCGTAAAACTGTACTGCGGTAAACACGGGTGTCCACAGAAGACAGCTGAAACGGGAAAGTCCTTACCTCGCCAGCCTGCACAGGTTTGTCGTAAAACCACAAAAGCTCCTCCTCTTGATCCATGATCCAGGGCAGACGATGGAAAAAAAGATCTCGCTCCACATGAGCTGTGCATGAAAATACATTTGCTTCAAAAGCCGTGCTCCTGTCAGATTCAGCATTGTAATCCTCTTCCAGAGCCATTCTGATTCCCCTTTTGTTTCCTGCCTCCAGCCAGAAGATCTGCTTTCCCCGGTATTCTGGGTATACAACTCTTTTTCTGTTGGGGTCATGTATTTCCGGTCCGGTCCAGAATTCAATACAATCGTTTTCATCGAAACGGCCGTCTCCTTCACCGGTTATACGTATGGGTTTTTCACCTTTATGACTGTACATACGGAAATTCCGCACAGGGGTAAGGAGGCCTATCCATCCCAATTTTTTAAGGCTCTCAAAAGAGATCCGCACAATTCCCGATCCCTTTGCCGTGATCCTGACACGAGGAAGAGGTGCCGCTGTTCCAGTCCTGGACAGCAGTGTCCAGTTCAGGATCCAGATCAGTACCGGAAAAAGACGGATACGGCTGGAAGGAAATTTCGGAACGTTCATGGCAAGAACCGGCTGAGGAAAATCTATTGAAATATAAGAAAAAATTCCGTAATTATCAATACTTATTGCGAACTATCGTCAATATTCACGTATTTATGGGATAATGATTCTCCTCCATGTGCAGGTTACACCCTTTCTTCTTATTGAAAAAAAGATTTCACCCGCTCATCTCTTAAAATCTGTTTCTGGATAAATGGCCTCTGTTGATCCCCGAAATGTTTTAAATATGATGCAGGCACTGGCAGCGCATCGGGAGGGTATAAATAGAACGGACCGGCTGAAAGTGCGGCCCGGTCCGTTCTGGAAATAATCGCTTGAATGCGATGAATACAGTTCTATTTCACTGAATTTCCTTCAGTCAGAGATCATATTTCCATGATCTCTTTCTCTTTCATCTTGAGAAGTTCCTCGATTTTCTTTGTATATTCATCCGTCAGTTCCTGCACATCGATCCCGCCATTGTATTCCTCATCCTCAGAGATCTTTTTCTCCCTCTGGGCTTTTTTCATCTGATCAATGGCATCTCTGCGGATATTTCTCACAACCACACGGCTTTCCTCTCCAATCTGATGGACCAGACGAACCAGATCCTTTCTTCTCTCTTCGGTCAGCTGGGGGATGGGCAGACGGATGATGTGCCCGTCATTGTTCGGGGTAATCCCAAGATCTGCTTTGAGTATGGCCTTTTCAACCTCTCCCAGCATATTTCTATCCCATGGCTGAATGGTGATAAGGCGGGATTCCGGAATTCCCAGATTGGCCACCTGCTTTAAAGGAACCATGCTGCCATAGTAATTGATCCTGACCGTGTCAAGCAGAGCCAGGTTGGCTCTCCCTGTCCGAACCTTGGAAAGTTCAGATCGTAAATTGATCTGCGCTTTTTCCATACGGTCCTTGACACCCTGAAGCAATTCCTTAACCATGGTTACCTC
>CAYXFJ010000028.1:17554-18882 GCA_964464265.1 uncultured bacterium | reverse complement strand
TGCCACCCCTGCAAGTCGATTGCAGGACAGCCTCCGAATCGCTCACACAAGGCGCTGATCGCCTATCAAGGCGCACTCTATTATAAAAGGCAGTCCCTCGTTTCAAACATCTACTTCAGCACTTTAAAATGAAGCGGCGTTGGCGGCGCTGTTCTGTCAATATCCAGCGTATCATTTACCGAGATCGTATTGCTTCTTCTTCCCTCCCTGTCAACAAGGCTTCCCTCTGTAAGCCTGAAAAAAGCCGGTCCTTCTGCGAGGTCCTCATCAATGTCTATTCTTCCTGTGAACCGGGTTCCGGGAACCTGCCCGTTGAGCAGGATTTTCGTGACCGAGGAATCGCTTTCCACCATCAGAAGGGCAGCGGGTATTTCCTGAACCTCTTCGGAAGTAATGAGCTCCACAGGGATGCTCTTTTCTTCTCCGGGATTCTTTGCTCCAAGCTTCACCTCTGCCGAAACCGAGCTTTTCATCTCAGCCGGATCCGGCTGTTCACAGGCCGTATTGATAAATTCGATCAAAGGGATCGCCTTGTCCCCTGCCATGTAGTGAACCAGAAAATCGTATGCGAAATAGGACAGGGACTCGCTCTCCCACACATCGCCAGGTTCAGGCTGATCGTGAAACCTCCCGTCCGTAAAATCGTCCTGTCCGGGGATCATCTTGTTCTTCACATATTTTTCTTCTATGCGACGGGCATCGGCATTCCCGAACAGCACATAGAACAGGGCTTCGTTCTTGTCCCCTGTGGCTCCGGACTTGAGCAAATTCTCATATACCTTATCAAGATGAAAGGTCGCGGCTTCCGGAACAGCATTTCCTGTCATGATGTAATTCAGGGCTGACTGCAGCCTCAGATGCGTGCTCCAGACCAGATAACCGCTGCTTACCTCACCGTGATTTTCAATCAGGAAATCCGGACGGCAGTTTTCCGTGACCACCCACTCCTTCACTGGTCTGCCGTCTACAAGGGTATTGTCCTCCACGTCCACTGCTACAGAATGGACGTTCATGAGATAGACATTCGCCTTTTCCCTCCACCTTTCAGCACGGGGATGCCCGCCGAACATGTTGGCAGCAAGACTTAAGATTACCGAATTGAACGCATTTTCCTCTGCTTTCGTGTCTTCCACTCTGTTGCCCGGAGGTTTGATACAGGATACCCTGTCCGCTTCATGGATAATGACTTTTGCCACCCTTCCCCGGGTTTCCTGATCCAGTTCATCCCACAATATCCATGCAGCAATTCCCATCCGGGCCGCATGCCATGAAGTCTGCCATTCGGTTTTGAATATGTACTGATTCTCGCCTCTCGACCCTTTTTTGCC
>CAYXFJ010000028.1:9341-17518 GCA_964464265.1 uncultured bacterium | reverse complement strand
TGAGATATCTTATCAGTTCAAAGGCATTGTCCCTGACTGTTTCCTTTCCGGTAAACTCTCCAAATCTGTAAAGGATGGCATAGGAAAGGGCAATATTGGCGCAGCTCCTTATCGGTCTCTCTCCGCTCCCGTCCGATCCCGAAGGCGATACATAACGCCTGGTGCCGGGCCGTTTATTCCAGCCGAACAGCCTGGAGTTGCCGTACTCAGTCCATCTGACCATGCGTTGATAGTAGATATCCGAGTATTCAGAGGATCTGCCTGAAATCTTATGGGGAACGAAAGTCAGTTCAGGCTGTTCTCCGGCAGGATCGGGTTCGCTTTCTTTGGATAATCCGCGACCGAAAATATCCTCCACTATCACATAGGTATCCTTTTCAAGCGATTCATAGAACCACAGAAGTACATCTCCGATCACGTTCCATTCAGGCAGACCGGCTTTGCTGAAACTATTTTTTGGTAATACGATCTCGTTCCATCCGTTCTCAATGTCCGGATTGTTCCTGATATCCCGCCATGTCCAGAAATAGTTATTACCGCTGGGATTTCCTGCCGGAGAATAGAGCCTTATCGCAAGATTGTCAATGATCTCTTTGTCAGGAACATAAAGCGAAAGAACGAACTCGCCGCACCCAGAAAGATCTATGCCGTTCTTGTAGATCCTGTCCACCCTTGCGACCGTCCTCTCGTACACCTTGCCCTCAATGCTCGATCCAGGATTTGTGCCCGAGAACTGCAAGTTAAGGCGCATGGCATTCCCGGATTTTACGAGAGTCGTCTCAAGATAGGGGCCCACCGCTTCCTGCGTGGCCTTCCATGCATACTGAAGCGAAGCATCGTCCTGGTACCAGTTGAAATCTTCGATGGTCACCTGGGATACGAGGGATCCTGTAAAAAGGAATACTGCAAGGCAGCTTTCTTTAAAATGGGATTTCATGGCAAAGCCCCCTGTGCCGTCTTTCATCTGTTGAAGACTGCCAGCTGGAATACATCCGAATATCTGACCAGCCTGTCCCGCAGGGAGGGATCCCTTTTGATCGCTCCCTGAATGATCTCCATGGGAATTCTGACACTGCACCCGAGTGCAAGAAGTGTTTTTAGCAGTACCACTCTCCCCCGTCCCGAATGCTTGGAGATGAAATAGATTATACCCTTATAATATTCATTGAAAATTCTTCTGTCCAGGTTGATAATGCCTCCCGGGGAGCGGTAATGGACGATCTGTGCAGAAGGAATGTAGCAGATTTTCCATCCTTTTTGCCTGAACCGGTAGCACCATTCACGTTCTTCATGGTACATGAAGAAATTCTCATCGAGAAGACCCACATCTTCAAGAGCCCTTTTTCTGACCATGAAACATGCCCCTGAAACGCAGTCAACCTCCCGCATTCTGTCATATTCCCCGTAAGGTGCAAAATAGGAGTTCAAATGTCCGCTCCTGCCATACTCGAGCCTGCTGATACTGAGAATAACCCTGTCCAGAGAAATTAGCTTTAAGAATTCCTTGAGCGGGGTGGGATAGCTGAAAATGGAGAGTTGGACATCGCCATCCGGCAGAAGTATCCTGCAACCGCACACTCCCGCTTCCGGATTTTCTTCCATGAACCTGACCATGGTTTCGAGTGTCCCTTCGAACACCTCGGTATCGGGATTGAGAAGGAGTATGTATTTCCCCCGGCTTTTGTTTATCGCCTGATTGTTCGCAGCTGCAAATCCTCTGTTATCCTCATTGCTGATCAGCCTGGCCCTGCGGTGCTTTTTCATCACCATATCCACACTTCCGTCAGAGGATCTGTTATCGACGACAATAATTTCAAACCGGATATGCCTCGTGGTCCTGTAAATGGAGCTGAGGCAGCGGTCCAGCATCTCACGGGTGTTGTAGTTCACCACGATGACTGTAAGATCCAATTTATTCCGAAGCGTCATTTCTCTTCCCGATGAATTCAAACAGCCATCCGGAACAGGCTGTCTATATATTTGTCTGTCACTTTTTTCGATTCCTGGATATATCTGCGTTTTTCAAGAAGCGTTGGAAGCTGCCTGAGCACCGAACATTTGGCTTTTATCACTGTCAGGGGTTTTCTGTAGCGAATGTATTTGATGATCTGGTAGAACTGAATCCCGGTCAGCAGAAACACATATTTGAGCAAAAGCTGTCCGGGCATGTTCTTGATGATCATATAAAGAACGTTTCTCTGTATAAAATAAACCACTCTGTCGGACAATTCTGTTTTCCCGGAACTGGTGCCGTGATGCACGTGATAGACCACAGCTTCAGGCACGTAAAGGCATTGAAATCCGGCAAGCTGGGCTCTGAAGCTCAGATCCACATCCTCGCAATAAGCGAAAAAATCCTCATCAAAAAGGCCGACCGCATCGAACATGCTTTTTCTGTACATGGCAGCCGCTGCACAGGCTCCGAAAATATTCCGGTAATCGTCGTACTGTCCCCTGTCGATCTCCCCCTGTCCTATGCTTTTCGGGCTGATCCAGGGTCTGTACATGTCCCCAGCGGAATGGAACACGCCCCTGTCATCGAACTGAAGTATCTTGCTCGCGCAGAATCCCGTTTCCGGATGTTTTTCCAATGCGCTGTGAAGAGCCTCAAGCCAGCGGACATCCACCTCAGTGTCATTGTTGAGCAGCGCAACATAAATGCCTCTCGAAGCTTTGATCCCTTCGTTCACCGCTGCGCTGAAACCCCTGTTTTCTTTCAGTTCCACTATGCGCACATCCGGATGATTCTTCCGGACAAACTCAACGGAACCATCCGTTGAACCGTTGTCCACAAGGATGATCTCGAAATCCGCGAACGTCTGGCTGTAAAGCGCGCTCAGGCATGTGTCCAGAAAATGCTTTCCATTCCAGTTCGGAATGACCACACTGATAGGCTTGTTTCTGGAAGTTGTTCTCCCTTTATCCGCCATACCGGTATTTCCATCCTTCCTCAAGAATCATTCCTCTTCTTTTCAGACAATCAGTTTGCTTAAAAGCTTTAAAAAGATCTCCACATCGGACCGCTCTGTTCTGCTCACATCCATCCTTGAGATTCCCCTCCGGAAATGATGATACATGAGCTGATTGTAAAGAGCTGTCTTTCCGGGAGTGAACAGGTTGCCGTTCCCGATCACAGGAAGCACTCTCTCCATGGCTTTCGATGTAATGGAATTAAAAAGGATCTTCTGTATCAGATTTTTCCTCTTCTCACTGATGTGAGGGGAATCGAAAAAGTACCTATAGTCCTTTTTATTTTTCTGCATTTTCCTGTACCAGACAACCGCAGACATACCCACGGTTTCCATTCTCTTGAGGACTCCCTTTAATTCGGAGGCATGATCATGATACGCCACTGCATTGCTGTTGTAGATGATGCGCATCCCTTTTTTCTGAAGCCTGAACGCGAGTTCTGTATCCTCAAACGCTGCCATGCGGAAATGCTCATCGAACAGACCGTGATTCAGAAGAAAACTCCGTTTCAGAGAAATGTTGCTGGTCACGAAATACCTGAAAGGGACCTCGCTTCCATGCTCGATGGCCTGGAAACGGAACTGCGGCCCTCCGTTTTCCAGGTAATGCATGAAAGGCGTCACTGAAATACCGGATGACCAGGTGATGTAACCCAGAACAGCTGCCTCTTCCTCCGGATATTTCCAGTGGAAGCGCCAGTGTTCCTCAAGCAAAGTGCGTTCAGCCAGGATATCATCCCCTGTGATCAGGAGAAGATCCCCCTGCGACTCGCGTATGCCGACATTTCTTGCCCTGGCAGGACCGCTGTTCTCCTGCCGGATAAAATGCAGGGGAACAGGGGATCTTTTCTCTTTCCTTTTGACCATTTCCTGTGTGCCATCCGATGATCCGTCATCCACAACAATGATCTCATAGCGTGAACGGGGATAGGTCTGTCTGAAAAGAGCTTTCAGGCATTTTTCGAGCTTCTCTTTGCGGTTATACGTTGGAATGATCACACTGAAGTATTTTCTGTTCTTCATGTTACTGTTCCATGATTGATTTCGTACCAGGCTGAAACGCATGCTTTCCTGATCTCTTCCCAGGAGAGCCTGCCGTATTTCTTCCCTGTAGCTCTGGAGAGATACATGCACGTCTTTTCAAGGATAAGGTCATCTGTCCCGTTTCTGTCAATGGCGCCGAGAAGTGCCATTTCAGAAAGTTCGAGGTTCAGCCTCTTCTCAAAATCGCGGCTTCTTTTCACGGTCAGATATGCCGCTCTCTTCAGGAGTGTCCTCTTATTCCGGCCATAAAAGTCGTAAAGTGAATTCCATGTGCTGAAATCCCGTTTATAAAGATATGAGGCAAAGGTCAGAAAGGCATCCATGAAAAAAGACCGTGTTCTGAACCAGCAGGAAACAGCATCAAAATTGTTATTCCGGTCTGGTTTGAGCTTGAATTCCGTTGCGTCAATGACCAGTTTTACCCACTCCGGGTGTTCGCTGAATTCCGTGCTGAAACGCTTCCTTCTTTCCATATAGCTCTGATGATACAGTCCCTTTAAAAGAAGCAGCGCATCGCAGCAGCCGAGTATTGTTTTAGCACTCTGGAATTTCAGGAAAAAGAGTTCGTCAGTATTCGGACAGCGTGAAAGGAAATCCATGGAGAAACATTCGAGAAGGCACAAAAGCCTGTTCAGAAGCAAAACCCTTCCCTCAACCAGAGGGATCTCCTTTTCATTCCATCCGGGTATGATATCAAGGATGCTGTGGTCGCCGTAAAATACATGCCCACCGTATTTCATATCATAATTGAACATGGTCGGCGGGAGCCTTCCCAGATCCTTGTACGCTCGAGGGATCAGATCCACGTAGCGTATCCCCACTTTCCGTGAAAGCATCTGTTCAAGGGTTCTTCGTTTCTCACGATCGAAAGAGGTGCCGTTGACAATGACAATGTCGTAATCGTTTACAGGTTCCACACGGCCGTCCTCCACCAGTACGCTTCCTTCCCCCTTGCTGAATCCGCCCACCAGAACCAGAGCTTCGCAGTTGTCCACCTGACTGATCAGCTCATTCCGGATCAGAGAAAGGTCATCCTCTATCTTTTTATCCACATGGCTGTCACAGTGCACTGTAAAATGCTTGTTCATCGGTCTCTTTCTTCAGGATCCATGTTTATAGGTCTTTTTCAAAAGGCTTCTTCCCTCGCAGGAATCTGGTAACGGAAGCCCGATCAGATCACAGAGCGTGGGGAAAACATCGGTCATGTCCCTGATCTCTTTCATCCGGATCCCCTTTTCCCTGCTTCCATTTAACAAAACAAAGGATGCCATATTGTTTCTGACATCCGGTAGATAGCCATGCATTCCGTTCACAGGATCGTATCCCTGGTAAAAATTGGGCTGGATCACGATTCCCTCGTTTGCCATGAAGAGAAGCTCCCAGTTCGATGTGCCGCTGTGATTGCTTCTGTACCTCGCCAGGTCTTCTTTTTCCAGTATCTTCCCTTCCTGTAATCCCTTCAGCATATCCGTTATCAGGTCCTTTGCCCGGGAATTGTTGAACCAGAACCGTGCCAGAGTGGAATCCAGGAAATAGATATAATCCTCTCCCCGCATGAGATCCAGTGTCCGGAGTTTCTCTTCGATATCCAGCTTACCCTTCACCTGAACGGTCCCGTGGTCTCCCAGAATAAGCCAGTTGATAGGGTCGTACTTCTTTTCCAGAAGGATTTTCACCCTTCCTATGGCGTTGTCAATTTCCTTGAGCTTAGTCCGCACTTCATCTGAATCCGGCCCGTATTCATGTTCCACCCAGTCGAGCTCAGCAAAATGAAGCCAGATGAAGGCATAATCCCGTCCGGGTAGTGACTTTTCGAGCTTTTCCAGGACCGCGCCTGTCCTTAAATTGTTCCCCGGATATCCGATAAGCCCCTTCTGCCTCAGAAGATCGAAGAGTGTTGCCGCAGGCAGGTATCCCGCCTCCCATGGATACTTCTTCTCCGTGCCATCGAAAAAAGGCAGTAACCGAAAGGGGATCCGGTAGGTGTACGAATAGCTTTTCATTACAGGATGAACCGCTCTCCATTCCACCCATTTCTGGATGATCCTTCTGGACACCTTGTTCAGCAAGACTCGCTTTTCCAGACAGGCTGGAAAAATCCTGGCGATTCCGTAGGGAGAGGTTTCGGGAGAATAACGGAATGTCTGGGAAAAACCGCTCGTTTCAGGATATATGCCTGCAAACCATCCCGGTGACATCATGAATCCGAGAAGCTCCTTCAGGGTTCCCGAAAGCCCCTGTTCCTGCATGGAATACAGAACAGGTGTATTTTCAGGCGTGATAAAATCATGCCTCAAAGAATCGAAAATGATGCCTACTGTTGTACTTCCCATAATCCCAATTTCCCCGGTTTCCTGAATCCCGTAAAATGCCTGAGCTCACTTATAAGGCTGCGGTCAAAAAGAAGAAGAAAAATGCCATAAAGCATACAGGCAGCTAATATATAGAGAAGAAAAACCAGCATGGAATCTGCGGGCACAAACCGTAGGGCAATCTTCAGCATGCCCGCGGTTAGAGCTCCAGCCATCGCCGGAAGGAAGAATAGTCTTTTATAATCCACCTTCATCAGCCTTTTCAACAAATAAACGACCACAGGCATGGAGGCGGTAACAGTAATGAGCACGCAGAGAGCAGCTCCGTCTATTCCAAAATGCCGGGTCATGGGATAGATCAATCCGGTCAGCACCACGGTATTGATACCGGTTATGACCAAAAGAGGCCAGGTGACACCCCTGCTCTGGTACAGGTGTCCCACGAATGCCATGCTTCCTCTGACCGCGACCGTGACTGTCATGATCTGAAAGGCCCTTGTGGCTGGAAGCCACTTCTCACCGAAAACGAACTTTATGGTTTCCGTTCCCAGCGGTATGACGATAACGCACGGGATAAGCAGGGCAATGAAAGAGTACTTTGTCACCCACTCGAAACCCCTTTTGAGCTGATCATCACTGTTCGTTCGTGAAAAAGCGGGTAGTACAATAGTACCCATGGCCACATGGGTCTGCCAGATATAATGGGGGAATTTGAATGCAAGCCAGTAATAACCGAGCTGAGCGTTTCCCAGAAGCTTTCCCACAGTGAAGTCATCGAGATGCCAGTAAAAATAGGCGAGCAGGCTTGACAGACTGAGGGGAAGGCCGAACCGGACGACCTGTGAAGCGATTTCCCTGTTGAATGTCAGTCTCGGCCTGTATGGAACCATGATCCAGACAAAGACAGCCTCTACAAGCTCGCCTGCCAGCATCCCGATAATGATGCTCCATACCTGAAAGCCTGCCAGTGCAAGAGAGATTATGATTATTGCTTCTGCAATGATTTTGATGAATGTGGGGATATTGGCCTTCCAGAAATGGAGATCCCTCTCGAAAATGGCCCTCGGGGTGATCATTACATTGATTATCAGGCTGAATGCCAGCACCTGGGTATAAACGATCATCTCAGGCTTGTCGAGCAGCCGCATTAAAAAAGGTGAAAAGAGGATGATCACAGCGGCCGCTATTGCAGATAGGATGAGCTCGATCGTGAAAGCCGTGTTGAGATATTCACGGACATTATCCCTTCGCTGGATAATGAGTTTGCCCGCATGAAGCGAGGTGAGGAGCTTGAACAGTTCAAGGATTATGGATGCAAACGCGATGATACCGAAGGCCTCAGGCAGAAGAAGGCGCACCAGTGCCAGCTGGGTGACCGTCTGGAACACGACACGGAAACCCGTTAAAGCGCCGACAGCTTTCAGCCCTTTTTTCGAGCGGGCCATAAGTCCTTCTTTTCCCTGCATCCACACCTCTTTATGATAATACCTTACAACCTATTTCTTGCCGTCTTCCGTCAGGCAGTCCTCATATTGTCATCCGCGGGCGGTCTCCCGCTGCCATACTTGTGCGGCGTCACCCCATGATTGGTGAATGACCTTACGTTGACATCTTTGAGTGGCTTCCCGCTTTCGTCCGCGATCAGGCTCCCTCCGTCATCCGTGTCTGACAGCTCCCGCAGATGCGGTACGGCAACCAGAACCCCTGCAAGTGTCCAGAAAAGAGTATATCCTCCTATATAGTACGGATCCACCATGAAATGGAGAAGATTTGCGAACATCCCCCCCATGATTCCTGTACTCACACAGGCCAGATACTGGTTTTTTCCTTTACCCGGCAATACGCCGTTTCT
>CAYXFJ010000028.1:2605-9331 GCA_964464265.1 uncultured bacterium | reverse complement strand
ACCAAGAGCCATATGAAAACCAAAAGCCCGATGATGCCTGTTTCTGCCGCAATGAGCAGATAAACATTGTGAACCCGGCTCGTAATCGTGAAAGGGACCATGGGGTCCCCGTAGATCGTGGTGACAAAAGGATAGTTATTGATCCCTATCCCCAGAAAGGGATGATCCCTGATAATTGACCAGGCTACCTTCATGAGGGGTATCCTGACACTTGCGGATGCATTGTTATCCGTTATAAATCTGGAGAGGAGAATATCCCCGAAGCTGAAAAGGACGGCGCAAACCAGCAGTATTGTGACTGTGGTTTTCAAAATGGCATTTCTGGTCAAAAGCTGTTCGCGGAAAATCAGGATAAGAGTCAGTATACCTGCAAAAAACATGGAAAGCATTCCTCCGCGTGAAAAAGTAGTGACAAGAGCTCCGGTGCCGGCCAGGAAAATTCCGAAAATCATGATCCTGTATACTTTTTTCATCCGTGTACAGAGCATGGCAAGGACCAGCGGCAGAAGAAATATGAGATACTTGGCGAAATCATTCGGATTCCCGATGGTTCCCCCTACCCTGTGCGCATCTGGTGAATATTCAAGATCCAAGCTTCCCAGTGCTGCTGCTTCTCCCAGGATGGAAAGGCCAAAGGTCACTCCCAGATAGTACTGCATGAAGGCCAGAATGCTCTGAAGGACCAGTCCGGCTATCAGCGGAATGACGACCAGTTTGACTTCCTTTACACTCCTGATATGATTTGCAAGGTAAAGATAGGCCAGAAAAACCTTGATCATCCGGATGACTTCAAAAATCCCGAGCTCCACACTGGGTGCATTAATGACAGAAACCAGACTTACAATGATCAGCATGAAAGCGGGTATCGTGGTAGCGGGATGGACCCGTATTTTAAATCTCCTCTGTATGACCGATTCCACGAACCAGATACCATACAGGCTGAAAAGAATAATATCAAAAAGGGATATGCTGATCCCTGCGGCTCCGGCATGATGCTCCCTGTAGAAAAAGTTAATATCAGCATTGACGGGAATACTGAAAACCAGAAGCACTATTAAAAATGTACGTGTGTCTTTTGTGATCAGCGCAGCAAATGGCAATGCCAATCCCAGTATGGCGAAAATGATCCATCTTGAATCAAGATAGGAAAGTCTCCATACCATAGTACCCATCAGCCCTCCCCCTATGATTACGGCGGGAAGGAACTGTGCAATCCTGGAATCCCTTTTAAATGTCAGCTTATGAGAGATCATGAAAGATATTCGCTCATATTTTCAGTTTTCACGTCTTCCTGTGCTTTATTACAAGTCCATCCAGTATATGATAATACCTTGCCTTATAAATACCCCAGTGATACTTTCTGATGAATTCTTTTGAATTTTTTGCGAGCTGCCTCCTCTTTTCCGGAGACCTGTACAGCTCAAGAATGCCTCGCGCCAGATCTTCAGGGTCGCCCGGATTGAAGAACATGACATGGGAATCCTCGAAATAGTGCTGAGCAGCCCTGGTTTTTGAGGCAACGAGAGGAACCTGCAGTGCAAGATACTCCATTGCCTTGACACTGAGCGTTTCACCTGCATACACGCCGTCTCTCTTGGTATCGAGCCCTATATCAGCCGTTGACAGTATCTCAGGAAGTTCCTGCACGGGTCTGGGTTTAAGGAAATGTACATGATTCTCCACACCGAGTTCTTTTGCCAGCTTTTTTAATGTTTCAAGCTCTCTGCCCTTTCCCATGATCCGGAAGTCTATATTGGGAATTTCTCCGGCCAGTCTGGCGATCGCACGGATGCCGATATCCACTCCCGTAGATTCAATGAGATTCCCATGATAGCTGATCACGAACCTGCCGTTCGTGGATCCTCCTCCTGGATGCTCGCAGTGGAAGAGTTCCGGCAAAGGTGCATTTAAAATCACGGAACATTTCGAGGGCTCACAGCTCCGCTGAACGAGTCTGTCCCGCCATATATCCGTTACCGTAATGACATGATGGGCATATGAAGAAGACAGTTTTTCAATTTTTTTCAGTAAGTAGATGATCCAGTGGCTTTCCGGCAATGAAAATTTTCTCATATAGTATTCCGGCACCAGATCGTGAATGTCAAGTATCACTTTAGCGCCCATCAGCCTTGGGATCAAAGTGCAGAAAATACCGAAATCGGGAATATTGTGAAAATGGATAACATCATAACGTTTTTTGAAATACAGGAAGGTGCAAACTGCCGTGGATACAACCAGAAAACGGGACAGCCTCCACAGATAGGTCAAAGGCAGACGTTCATTGTAATCCCTTTCCTGTATCCTATAAACCGTGCCCGTGCCGAACGATTCCCGCAGGGGTTCGCCCTTATCCCGGATGCAGATGATATCCACGATATCATCCCGTTCATGGAGCGCCAGGGCATACCTGTGCAAACGGGCATCCGGATGTTTTGAATATGAAATCATGCACATTTTCACGGGCAGCAGCCTTCTTGGTGCAGTCATCACAGTTGTACTATACGCGGTTTCTTCCCCGTATCATTTTTGCTAAAGCACATCACCGGACCCGGATGGAACCTGGGCGAAACCGAATAAGCCAGTTTGGCGCCGGTCCGGAAAAGAATAGCCTTGAACTTTGAAGCCTCTTTTAACGCCAGGTATTTCGAACTCCCTTTCGGCAGCGGGAGATAGGCAGTATCCAGATAAAATCCGAAAGACCGTAAAAGGTCGATCAGTGTAGAATAGGTGAAATACTGGACATGTGCATAAAATTCGTACCGGTCCACCGGGTCGAGCGGGTCGTGAAAGGACCTGCCTTTGAGTATCTGTCTCATATAATATATGGATGCATAATTGGGTACCGAGACATAGAGAAATCCATCCTTTTTCAGTACTCTGTACATCTCCTTAATAAAGGATTCCGTATGGATGATGTGCTCCAGTACCAGAAGACAGAGCACTGCATCAAATCCTTCATTTTCAAGCGGAAGTGCGTTTCCGGTATCGAGATCGAAGGATGTGACATTTACATCGAGACGCCTGAGCTGATTCAAGCAGTTCTCATCTATGTCATTACAGGTCAGATCGCAGTTATAGTTCTCTTTGATCCGTTTGGCGATCAAACCTATGCCCGCAGCCATATCAATGATCCTTTTATGCTTCCGGTTCTCGAAAACTTCAGGAAATATCCTGTGCCTTTCACGTATCCATGGATAGTTTTCCAGACTCAGATTGCTCATACGTTTTGCTTCAAGTTCGAGCGCGTCCGCTCTCATGATTTTATCTCCTTCATCCCTGTACCTGTCTGACATCCATGCGTACCTTCCTGGCAGAAAAGAACACCTTTCGCATTGTTCGCTTTGCCAGACATTTCGGGAATCTGCGGATATTGGTACGTACTCTATGGATAATAGGCTGCGGATCTTTTGAATCCAGTACGCCGAATACCTTTTTCTTGAAGTAGGGGCGCATGTAGTCCAGGAGGCTGAAGTTCTCCATGTCCCTGGAATAAAGAGTATGCTGCACATCCTTGCACAGATCTATCCAGTAGATGCCGGATTTATAATCCTTGTATAGAGGAACAGGGTATCCACTGAGGTGGCAGTACATGATCCAGGGGAAATTGATACCGCATTTCACTGCAAGTGATCCCGTCAGGTTATGCCTCCCGTTCACTTCCATTAATTTGTAAATTCCATTCCTGGAGTCACGCTTGAATTCGGTGCAGGTAAATCCGTTGAATCCGATCGTCCTGATGAGAGCCCTTCCGGTTTCAATGATTTCAGGTATCTTCTCGCTGACGAGGACACGGGGTGATCCAAAACGGGGAGGATCGAGCCTTACTTTTCTGGCCGTGAATTCCGCCACAGGCTTGCCATCGATGAAATAGGCATTGTAATTGATTCCTTCGGTGTCATCACCCGGGATCAATTCCTGAACCATAACATCAAGCCCCTTTTGCCTTGCTTTGATGAAACCGGACAGACAGGCTTCCTGATCTTTTGCTTCAAACATTTTGGCTTTGAAGATCTCGAAGAATTTATGTCCTTCTGCAGGTTTGATGATGCAGGGGAACATTATACTTTCAAAGGCCATTCTCAGATCTTCTACTGTCCCCGGATATACGGTTCTCGGACACGGAACGCCAACTGACTCGGCTATTCTGTATGTATAGTTCTTGATCAAGACTTTTTTGGTGATCTCCCATGGAGGAACCGCCACAATAAAACAGGATTCCAGACTGCTCTTGTGCCTGGAAATGATACAGACCGTGGAGTCGTTCGTCGGTATGAGTATATGTCCCGGCTGACGTCTTCCATAATCCAGAAGAAACCGAATGAAAGCTTTTTCATTCTCTTCCGGGTGCGGAACATGAATAGATTCCGAGACATATTTTGAAACATGCCCCATCTCCCGGTTTTCATAGTGAAGGGCAACTACAGGCACTCCCTTCCCCCCCAGAGCCCGTATGACACCCAGACCCGGAATATGGGTATGCAATACGACAGCTTTTTTCATTTACTTCTCCAGAATACTCCATCAGGCCATATGCCTGTAACCGAATTCTCCCACTTTTTTCAGAATTGCAGCCGGCAGATGCCGCAGTACGGCCGAAGTGATCCTGAGTTTCCATGAGCTTTCAATATGCGTCCGGACGCCGGTTATATCCGGATAATAGTAGTAAGGCAGGAACTGTTCCTCTGTCCCCCAGCGCTGTTTGAACTGAATAAGTCCTGTATCTACAGGCGTGGAGGTACCAAAATTGAATATTTTATATCCCAGGGCTTTGGTCATCTCGATTGCCTTGCCAATCAGAAAATGGTTTGGCTTCAGATGAAGATAGTCCGCATCAGAAGCTCCGTTATGATAGATGACCGTATCACCCATACCCAGAAGGATCAGCCCGGCTATGGTTTTTCCGTTCACCTGAGCCAGAAGGATCCGGATGAGATCCCTGCCTGAAAGATTGCGCCACATATTGAGAAAAAAATCCAGGGGCTGCGGTACAATCCCGTGTTTTTTCCTGGTTCTCACCTGAAGTTCGTAAAAAGCCCTCACATCCGCCTCAGAATCCGCGAGTCTGAGATCCATGCCGTTTTTCAGCGATTTCATGAACGGTCTTCTGATACAGCTTTCATGATAATTCGACAGGAGGGTATCCATATCCGGACTGAGATCGAGGAGATGGACCCTGTAAAAGAGGTCAGTGATATAGGCATGCTCCTCCATATTCTCGATCGCTCTCAGACAGCGGATCTGAATATGCCCCGCTTTTTTTTCTTCAGCATACTTATGAAGCCTGTCCAGAAGAGGTCCTGCAGAACCGTTTTCTGCCAGAGGACCACAGAAAGGAGAAAAGGGCAAGGAGATCATCCGCTTTCCCGTAAGCCTGCTGTTTACAAAGAACGTGGGTAGAATGCCTTCCAGTTCATGCGTTTCATTCTCTACAGCAAGGCATAGAAGTTCGTACCCATAGGTCTGTCTCAAGGTTTCCAGCCAGGCTGAATGATGATAGATGACAGCATTCCGGTGGGACCCGGCATACCTGTCCCAGCGGTCATCCAGAACCGGGTCAATTTGAAGGATACGGATATTCTTCATTCAGTGAACTTGCCTGTTTAAAGTTCATCCTCCGATATGGTTGTATATCTGTTCTCCGGACCATTTGAAAAGAGCCATTGGCATACTCTTGCCTGCCCCCTCCAGCAGACGGTAGGGCAGGCTTCGTCCTATTCCGGATGAGAAGCCTCTGATATCGGGCAGATAAAAATAGGAAATATCTTCTTCAACTGTTCCCCACCTTCTCTTGAATTCAATGACATGGCTGTCATTGGAAGGTGAACAGCCAAATTCGAAGAATTTATATCCATCCGATTTCGATTTCTGAATCATATTCCAGAAGAGCAGGATATTTCCGCTGAATTGCTTGAATCTGTCATCTATACCCATGTACTCGCCGTGCACCCTGTCTTTGAATCTCAGGCACAGGAGGCTGCTGACAGGCACATCCTTATAAAAGGCTGTGGAAAGATACATCATACGTTTTGGAGCCAGAATATCCCACATGTTCTGAAAGAACCTGAAAGGCTGGGGGGGCACTCCGTGTTTCTTTCTTGTTGTACAGTGCAGATCATAGAAGGTTTGGACATCGTCAGCAGTGGTACCCTCTTTTACTGTAATACCGCTTTCCTCCGCACGGTGTATCCTCTGACGCACGCAAGTCCTGTGAAAGGATCTCATCATGGATTCAGTATCCTGGTCCAGCGAGAGAACATGATTTTTAAAGCCGGGGAATTCTTTGAATCCGGTATTCTGCAACATCGGACGCATGAATCTTGTCCGCATCTGAATAAATGAGGCTCCCAGATCCTTCTGCTTTCTCGCAACTTCATCCATCAGCTCTTTGAATTCCAACTCCGAATCCACGAGAGGATCGCAATAGAATGAAAACGGAAGAGAGACCAGACGCTTCCCTGTCAGGGGGCTTTTAATCAGAAAGAATGGGACCCCTCCTGTGATCTTGTTATCCTGTTCCCGGGCAAAATAAACGGATTGTATATGTCTGAACGTACGGTTCAGCACTTCTTTCCATGCCGAATGATGATAAACACATCCCATTGGATGATCCATGACCATAGGGTCCCATCTTTCATCTGATACAGGATCGATTTGCATTACCGCCATTTTCATTGCCTCTTTTTATAGCAGCCCTGAGAGAAAATCGTCATGAGGCTTTTGTCGGAA
>CAYXFJ010000028.1:0-2595 GCA_964464265.1 uncultured bacterium | reverse complement strand
CATGAAGATTTCCAGAAGTAGAAGCAGCTCCTGTCACAGCCTTTGAACGGCCAGCTTCCGGTACAGATCAGGCCTTCCAGTATATAGGTATCCCGTGTCTTTTTCATTTGCATTTGCCGTTCGTCCAGCATGAGTTCGACCTTTTTCTGTATCCTGTAAACACCTCCGCAGTACTGCCACATTTCATCCATAAACCGGCATCCCCTGTGCCTCTGCCATCCATCCAGGGTCTTTTTGATCTCCTCTCTGGACCTGATCCTGACCCGGTCGCCCTGCTTGAATACCAGAGACTCTGTGGCCGGTCCTGGCCGGGATTTTTTCCCTTTTCCTGATATCCGGTAACTGACAAGACGGAATCTATTCCTCAGGAAACGGGGGATACGTCTGGCAAGCGACAGCCCTCCTTCAAGCCGGGAATTTTTCTCAGCTATAAGATTGACCTCTTCAAGCTGACACATCGCTATATCATCTCCATTGTTGTCTCTGCTCTGTCGCAGCCTGTTTCAGGTCAAGACATGTTTTTCTTATGATATTTCTCATCTGCTATCTCAGCATAAGCGCTGAAATAATCCTTATAACCGTATACATCGGATCCGGACAGACCCGTCAGGACCGTGCCCAGAAACGTGGTATTTGCATGGTTTAAAAGCATCATTGCCCGTTTAAGATGATCTTTTGTCGTCCATTCCGCTCTCACCACAAGGATGATGCCGTCCACTACCGGTGCGAGTACCATGGCATCGGTCACGGGCAGTAGCGGAGGACTGTCGAAAAAGACCATATTGAATCGTTTTTTCGCTTCTGCAATGAGGGCACTCATGACCGGTGAACCGAGCAGCTCGGGAGCGTTCTTTCTTGCCAGTCCTGCAGGAAGCAGATACAGGCCTGGAATTGTCGTTTCACGGATTGCTTCATCGAAACCCATTGTCCGTTCCAGTATATTGACCAGCCCGAATCCCCTTCGCGAACCAAGAAGAAGCACATCCAGAACCGGCTTCCTCAGATCACTGTCAATGAGAAGGGTCCTTACTCCTTTTTGTGCTGTGGCTATGGCCAGATTCACGATTGTCGTGGATTTGCCCTCTCCTGCTCCAGGGCTTGAAACCAGAATCGTGTGCAATTTTTTTTCACGGCAGGACAGGTAAACCGCTGTGCGGAGCGCTCTGTAAGCTTCTGATATCTGGGAATAATGCTTTCTATTGGTCAGAAGATAAGGAAAAATCTGTTTGGCTCTGAATATGTTCAGATCTTCCTTTCTGCCGTGAAACTTGACTCTGTTATGCGCATTTTTTGCGAAAGGTATCCTGCCTATGACTTCCATTCTCATTTGTTCGATATCGTCATCATTCCGGATCCGGTCAGAAAACATATCGAGCCCGAATGCGAGGCCTACAGCGAAAAGAGTCCCGAAGAAAAAGGCAAGCATGAAATTCAGTTTTTTATTGGGGAAAACCGGATTGACCGGGACTTCCGCCAAATCCACCACCCGGATGAAATTCGCCTGTCCGGCATCCTGTATGCGCGTTTCCTCATATTTTTCCTTGTACATAATGTACAGGTTCTCGTATGTCTTGACATCCCTTTCCAGTCTCGCAAGCGTAAGGCTCGTTGCGGGTATGCCGTCGAATTTTTGCGCATATTCATCGACGATATTTTTCAGGGCAGCCGTCTTTGCAACAAGAGCCTGATGAGCGATCTCTGCCGTGAGGATCTGATTGATGAGATTCTCGGAATAATCGAGCGGATTGATATAGGAGAGATCCGAATCAACCAGTTTGGTCGTCTCGCTGATGATCTCCTTCTTTATTCCCTCGATACGCTGTTCCAGAGATTTAAGCTCGGCATTTGTCTCTATATCGAGATGAGCCGCTGTCAGCTGAGCTTCAAATCCCACTTTTCTGGCCACAAGATCAGCAAGCTGTTTCTGCAGCTCCATCAGCACAGGATTGGAATGCCTGGTCATGTCTTCGACCAGATGCTTCTTGCTTTCATCAAGCTGGTTCATTAAAAATGACAGCTGCTGTTTTACAGCGTCCATCTCAGTCCTGGACTGGTCATACTGGGACTGGAAGCTGGAAAGCTGCATCACGAGCTGTTCCGTTTCAGTCGGAAGTGCTACGACCTTATTCATCTGCTTGAAAGAGGCCAGATCCTCTTCGGACCTGGCCAGCTTGATCTCTATCTCTTTCAGCTTGGATTCAAGAAACTGTCTTGTATCCAGAATATCACTCCTGGAACCCGAGCGGCTGTACTCCTGATAGGCGTTCACCCACATATTCACGAGTAACGCGGATTCCACAGGATTGTTCGATCTCCCTTTAAGATAAATGATGTCGGACTCCAGATCATTGGTGGCGCGTGTCAGTTTTTGAAATCTGTCCACTGCCATCTGGATGGGAGGAGGTTCTTCCGTATTTTTTTTGAGGAGACCGGCAATTATTTTTTTGATCGGAAAACTCTGAGGCGCGCTCGTTTTTCCGAAAAGGCCCAGAGAATCCTCATACCCTCTTTCATGCAAGCTGAAAACGACATTGTTAGCGAGGGTGCGGCTTTCAAGAATTGCCATTTGATTTTTAATAAAATTCCTCTGTGCAA
>CAYXFJ010000027.1:17889-19292 GCA_964464265.1 uncultured bacterium | reverse complement strand
ATCTTTCATTTAGAGTTGGCGATCAGGAAAACGGATGGGATATTCCCTTCATACCATCTGCGAGCAGCATCATTGAACCTGAGAATATAGTGTCAATGAATGCAGTCCCTGCGAACGATCCTTCAACCGTGCCGGTGGAACCTGCTGCTGTCGTCGTCGATGAGCCAGTTTTAGATAAAATACGCATTGGACCCGATTCTGAATCTCTGAATACCGGAGCGGCTATTCAGCTTAATGCGGATGAATTTGATCAGCAGCTCGACTCACCGAGCCTCATTCCGGTCTGGAATGCTGAAGGCAGCCCGATCGATTCTCCGGGAACCTATGTGACCGGAGATAGAACAGGGATTTCCGAGCTCATTGTCACAGATCAGTCAGGATCGATACAGGATACGGCCAGGAATATCGTCTCAGGCAGGACAGAAGTGAATAAGACGGATGGCAATGTTCTCTTGGGATTCCATCTCTCGCAAAATTATCCAAATCCATTCAATCAGGAAACGGTCATACAATATCAAATACCCAGAAAAGCGAATGTGACCATTACGGTCAATGATCTGCAGGGACGTGAAGTTGCTAGACTGGTTGATACAAATAAAGAGGCCGGAGATTATTTTATTCAATGGGATGGAAGGAATGAGTATGGAAACTCCATAGCATCGGGTATTTATCTATATAAAATTACTGCAGTTGCGAATCAGGTTTTTTATCATGATACAAGAAAAATGATACTTGTCCGCTGACAAATCCGGAATATTCTGTATCTCAATAAAAAAAGCCTTCAACCTTTAAACCTTTTTACATCGATCTGGTACTGGCCTATCTTATAACCGATGATGCGCACAGAAGTGTTCAGAAGCCTTGCAGCTCTGGCGCGGTTTCCCCGCGTAGATTTCAGGGCATCCTGTATCAGTTCCTTTTCATAAGCAGAGACTGCGTCGCTGAAACTTAGATGAGGCACAGTATTACTGCTTTCAGCTGTTTGCAGAGTGGGGGGAAGATGATAACTGTGGATCACCTGATCCTCGCACACCAGAACAGCCCGCTCAATGCAGTTTTCAAGCTCCCTTACATTTCCGGGCCAGTGATACCTCATCAGCATGTCGATGGCGGGTGTTGAAATGCGCTTGATCGCCTTTCCATGCCGTCTGCCGTACTTCAGCATGAAATGATCTGCCAGGAGCAGAATGTCGGTCTTTCTCTCTCTTAATGGCGGCATATAGATGGAAAAAACATTGAGCCTGTAATACAGGTCTTCACGGAATTTGCCGTTTTCAAGCAGGGATTCGAGGTCGGAATTGGTCGCTGCAATGAGGCGGACATCCGAGTACAGGGTCTGGGTTCCCCCGATACGTTCGAATTGATGGTTTTGTAGAACGCGGAGAAGCTTGACCTGTGTGGAA
>CAYXFJ010000027.1:11232-17825 GCA_964464265.1 uncultured bacterium | reverse complement strand
CAAATCTGCCTTTCTTCTGGGCATATGCTCCTGTAAAAGCCCCTCTTTCATAACCAAATAATTCGGATTCGTTCAGTGTCTCCGGGAAGGCTCCGCAGTTGATGCGGATAAAAGGCTCTTCCCGCCTGGCCGAATGATGATGTATGGCTTCTGCGATCAGTTCCTTGCCGGTACCGGACTCACCCCGTATGAGCACTGTGGTCTGAGTGTCAGCAACCCTGCCTACCTGCTCGAATACTTCCTGCATTTCATGGCTATTCCCTATAATATTGAAAAAACTATATTCCTCCTGGAGCTTTTTCTTGAGAATACCCTGCTGATCCAGCCATTTTTCCCTCTCGCGGTTGACCAGATACCCCGAATGAAAAGGATGCTGGAGCTCGGATGCAACGAGCATGAAGAACTTGAGCAGAGTGTCAAAATCAGCCTCAGGATCATAGTCGAGATAAACAGCAAGAACACCATACATGCGGATTCTGGTCCCGACAGGCACCCCTATAAATGTCATCTCAGTCCCCTCTCCGTATGCCGTCTCCTTTATGTGTTCCTGATATTCAGGCTCTGCGCTGACTCTGGGTATCACGACCGGTTTTCCCGTTTCCACAATACGGCCCAGTCCTCTTCCTCTGGGGATACGTTTTTCGAAGGAATCAGAGACCGGGTATGCACGGGAGAGGATAAGAGAATCATCCTCGTCTGTGCAGAGATAGACGAATCCGCAGCGTATTTCAGAGGAAAGTCCCTCCAGAGCCATTCCGGCGATATCAGAGAATTCCATTTCCCTGAAATGAACAGAGGAAAGCCCGGACAAATAGGAAATATTCTCTGGCTTCAAGGGTTTCAACAGGAGCATGGCCACCTCCAGAAGATACAATTTTGAAATGAATTGATAGTAAATATACAAAATTGTAATTTAATTAGCAATATAAAGATTTTGTTTTGTCATTTACAGGGTATTCATGGAGGTGAATTTCCATTTTTTACAGGTTCCCTTAAGAATTGCATATATGACATGGCATAATACATCGTTCTTTTTCTGGACAACTGGCCTTCCTTCTCTATTCACAAATCAAAAATTTAAGAAAAGATACAAAAATGTACCATATTTTTATTTTATATACGAAATTGTTATTTCTTCATGTACATATGAATGAACCTGCAAAGGACATAATCGATAATAGTTAAATATAACTTTCTGTTCTATATTTACTTAATGCTTATCAAAACATTAACAAAATAATGGCCAGTAATGCTCAATATTGGCCCTTTTTTTGCTTGATGCCTGTATCAAGAATCAATAATCTCAATGTATTTTTCAACTAAAAAGGAGGTTGTCCTTGGAAGAGCGTGAACTGCTGGAAATCATTAAAAAGGAAGGTATAGAGTTCGTGTATCTCATTTTTACGGATATCACAGGCGAACCCAAGACGGTTGCTGTTCCGGCTGTCAATATGGAAAGTGCCCTGAAGCATGGAATATGGTTTGATGGCTCCTCAATAGAAGGATTTGCCAGGATTTATGAATCGGACATGCTGCTCAAGCTGGATGTCTCCACATTCGCTATTCTGCCGTGGTCGCAAAATAATGGCAAAAGTGCCCATATCATCTGTGATATATATCTTCCGAATGAAGAACCATTCGAGGGCGATCCCCGCGGGGTCCTGAAAAGGGCAATGGCAAGGGCTAAAAAGGCGGGTTATGAATACATGGTCGGGCCGGAGATTGAGTTCTTTCTTCTGGAAAGGTCATCCCTGCCCGAACTCCGGGTACATGACAACAAGGGATATTTCGACCTGGGTGTACAGAGCAGGGCAGTGGAGGTTTGCGAGCAAACCATGCACGACATGGAACATTTTGGCGTTCATGTTGAAACCTACCATCATGAGGTCAGCGAAGGCCAGCATGAAGTGGATTTAAGGTATGACAATGCCCTTAAAATTGCGGACGGGATAGAATCCCTGAAATATGTGCTTCGGTTCCATTCAAGGGCAAGAGGGTTCAAGGTGACCTTTATGCCCAAACCGATTTACGGCATCAATGGAAGCGGCATGCATACCCATCAAAGCCTGAGCGACGGCAAAGGCAACAATCTTTTCTACGCCGAAGAAGATCCTTACAATATTTCACAGATTGGCTATCAATTCCTGGCAGGTCAGATCAAACATTCCCGCGCTCTCGTCTCACTCGTGGCGCCGACCGTCAATTCCTACAAACGCCTGGTACCGGGTTTTGAAGCTCCGGTTTATATATGCTGGGGAAGGATAAACCGGTCCGCTCTTCTCCGTATTCCAATGGTGACCCAGTCCAAAGCCCGTGAAGGCGCCCGTATAGAGCTTCGCTGTCCTGATCCCTCCTGCAACCCCTACCTCGCATTTGCAGGGATGCTCTCAGCGGGGCTGGACGGCATCGAAAATGCCATGAAAACACCGAAACCTGTAGAAGAGAATGTCTATGGATTCAGCGACGAAAAGCTGACCAGGATGAATATTGCCACACTGCCTGCCAGCATCGGTGAAGCGGTCGCTGAGCTCGAAAAAGACGAGGTGCTGAAGAAAGCCCTTGGCAGGGATCTGAGCGATCACATCGTCGAGGCCAAGAGAAAGGAATGGAAGGAGTTCCTCATGCAGGTGACTCCCTGGGAAACGAGCCGGTATCTGTAAACTGAAAAGGTCCGGATGTACGGATTGAGCATCCGGCTAACAGTGCCTGGAATCCTGGGCGGATTTATTTCGAGATCTCTAAATCGATCTCGAAGGTTTGGACCGGAGGGATTTCTTTTTCCCATGAACGATGGTATATGAGCCGGAGTGTCGTACTGCCCTTCTGAAGTGGAACAAACCACATCAGCATCTCGCCGCCGGCTCCCACCAGGGTTTCTCTATTTTTTTCTATCTGATATTCTTTTCGCACGATGCGCAGCATCGAGCTGTCATGCCGGTTTACGGTCCATGAATAACCGGTTGTGGGGTTTTCTGCAAGCCGGATGCACAGAGTGTCGGAGAGCATGAGGCGAAATGCATTGCCGTTGTCCTTATCCAGAGCTTCGACAACTTTACCTCTGCGGCTGGCGCATCCTGCAGCCAGCATTGAACTCATCAGTATCAAGAGATAAAAAATAGGTTTCATTTGATATGCTCCGAGCAAGAGACCCTGTGGTCCTGCATAATCTCATAAAGAGAATTGCGCAGATGACAGGTTCTTTTATTCATTGGCCAGAGTGTAGCTGATTCCGTATTTTTTCTGCAGCTGGTCTCCCAGCGCTCTGGCCTGCTCCCTGGATTGGGGATTTCCCACCCAGACCAGGTAGAGTCTCTGGCCTTCCTTTCTTTTGGTCCTTAGGGAAACGGTCAATCCTTCTTTCTCGAAAAAATCCTTGCGGTATATTGCCCGGCTCTGGTCAGCAAATGCGCCTACCTGTACATAATAGCTGCCGGGAGAAGTGCTTGCACTTCCAGGTGAACCGCTGGCGGGAGCATTGATCCCGGCCATACGATCGAGTTCGGACCGGGTGATGGCATTCCAGTCGGAATCAGGATAAGCTTCAAGCACTCGGTGGAAATGATATGATGCTGAATCCGTCTGTTCCATGGCCAGGCTGCACATGCCTGTCCAGTACTCGGCCTGCTGGAGCAGGGGAGATTGAGGATAAAGTTTGCAGAGTGATGTCAGCTGCTTTTTTGCGGTTCTGTAAAGCCCTTTTGCATATTTGAGCTGGGCAAGGCGCAGCAGGGCATCATCACTGAAGGTACTCAGAGGAAAAGTCCGGATGAGCTGTTCGTATTCGTTTGCTGCCATCTCTCCATCTTTGGAGAGAAGTGCATGAAGATAGAGGAGAGTGTCGGAAGCGGAGTATGCGACTGAACTTTCTTTCTGCAGCAAGAGCAGCCTTGCCTCATGAAACTGACCGTTCTCTGCAAGTCGGTTAATCTCAGTCAGCTTCTGAGCTCTCAGCGTAGCAGATGCACAGGCCAGTAAAATGAAGGTAAAAATGAGTCTTTGCCGGAGCGACTTGAGATTGTATTTAAAGATCATTCCGGGCATGAATGGATCACAGACATTTTGAAGTTGAATTATGGATTCTTCCCTGCTTTCAGGAACGTGTCCCAGTTGCCGCAGGAAGGACAATGCCACTCGGGCTCCTTTGACTGATATCCGCAGATGTGGCAGTTGTAATAGGTCTCCTTCTCCATTTTTCGGTTGAGAAAAGTAATGGCTTCATCCAGGGCTTCACTCTCTCTGGATTTTTGCTGAAGGAGATGAAGAAGAAGCGTCTGACCTCTTGTGAAATCCGGCTGTACATTCAATCCGTTGCGGCAGGTCCTGATAGCTTCATCGAGATTTCCCTGTTTATGCTGGAGCTCGGCCAGCTGAATATAGACCGTCGCGTTTTTCGGTTTTTTATCGATGATCTGCTTGTAAAGATCCTCAATTTCGCCGTAGCGTCCCATGTCGAAGAGCACATCGCGGCAGCGCTGAAAAACGAGATGAGCTCTGTCCTGATTCTGCAGTGCAAAATCTTTCCAGACATTATAGGCATCTGAATTCCTGCCGTCTCTTTTATAGGAATCTCCTCTGTACAGATAGGCGGGAATGCAGTTTTTATCCAGCCTGATCGCTTCTTTAAATCTGATTCTGGCTTCATGCTCAGCGTGCCTTTCAACGAAGGAAAGGCCGGATTTCACCTTGTACATGGCCAGAATGCCTTCCTCCTTCTGCTTCATCCATTTATTGATGCTCTGGCGATAAAAATAGGCTTTATCCCAGTCTTTCCGTTTCTCGTACAGATTCAGAAGAAGACATTGATAATCGATATTCTTTTTATTTTTCTGAACCAGTCTTTCAGCCATTTCCACGGCTTTGTCAAGATTCTGGTTCGCTGTGTAATCCAGGACAAGATGATGCAGAATGGTCTCGGTCTGTTTATCATTTAAATCGTTTCGTATCAGCAAATTTCTGTGTATTTTGGCTGCACGGATCGGAAGTCCCTTTTCTCTGAAAATATCTCCCAGTTTAATATAGGCCATGATGTTATCTGTATCGCTCTTTACCGTTTTTTTAAGCATTTCCAGAGCCTGGTCGTTCTTGCCCTCAAGCAGGAGATGGAGCGCCTCCGTATAGGGGGAGGGCTGGGGTTTTTTTTGTCTGCGTATGATAGAACGCACGGCAACCAGTGCAAAGATCAGAATAATCGAGAAAACGACGATATATAGGATACTCATCTCATTCCCCAATGCTAATTGGTTGGTTCAGATTCTCTGGGTGTCTTTTCTTCATCACTTTCCCAATGATCATCATCGTCTTCAATGCTGACATTTCTTAACCTTCCCAGTTCTGCTTTGATTTTTTGATTGTCACGGTTCAGCCGGTGAATCTCGCTGCGAAGTTTGAACATATTAATGGTCGATATAAACACCCAGAACAGAAGTCCGGCTCCGAAGGCAATATACAGGAACAGATAGAGGGGCAGATTGGGGGTTTGCCATTTCAGGAATTTTACGGATACGAGCTGACTTTGATTTTCAAAGGCGAAAAATAAAATTAACAGTATCAGTATAGCGCTGATGACCCATCTGAAAATCCACATATAAACCTCCTGAACTATTACTATCTAGTATACGGGTTTTCCAATGAGAGTCGATCCCCGGAATTCCTCAATTAAGACTTCCACAGTTTCACCGATCTTGATTGATTTTACCGGGATGACAACGGTATGGTTCCGGGGAGTCCTGCCAAGCATTTCATCTGGATCTCTTTTGCTGGGAGACTCAGTAAGCACTTCTGTCCTGCTGCCGATCAGGCTTTTTTTTATTTCAGCCGTTATCGATCTTTGCAGCCGGATGACTTTCTGAAGCCGGTCCAGCTTCTCTTCGCGTTTCAGGGATTCAGGGTATGAAAATGCCCTTGTGCCCTTTCTGGGTGAATACGCATACATGAAAGCTTCGTCGAACCGGACAACCTGCATGAGCTCAAGCGTCTGCCCGAAATCCCTTTCCGATTCTCCCGGGAATCCTACCAGTATATCCGTCGTCACAGATGCATCAGGAAGGATCTGTCTGATTTTTTTAATCCTGTCCAGATAATGTTCTCTTGTGTATTTGCGGTTCATCAGTTCGAGGACGCGATCTGAACCGGATTGGACGGGCAGATGCACATGAGGGCAGAGTTTGGGTGACCGGGCCAGTGTATAAATAGTTTTATCGGTCAGGTCTCTGGGATGCGAGGTCAAGAACCGGATTCGAAGGACGCCTTCCACTCCGGCACAGCGGCTCAAAAGATCGGCAAAATCGTATTCCCCATCATGATAACTGTTCACATTCTGACCCAGCAGCGTGACTTCTTTGTAGCCGCTGCTGGCCATGATCTCCAGCTCCCGGATGATATCACCGGAAGGACGGCTTCTCTCTTCACCCCTCGTGTAAGGGACAATGCAGTAAGAGCAAAAATTGCTGCATCCCCTCGATATAGCGATCCATCCTGAAATGCCCGGCTCACGTTGAGGAAGAAGAGTTGTGTATGTCTCGCCGGGATCAAGAATGTCTTTGACTGCATGATGGCCATTGTCAAGAACAGCCGGAAGCGTCCGGTAAGCATCA
>CAYXFJ010000027.1:0-11197 GCA_964464265.1 uncultured bacterium | reverse complement strand
CATGCGCTGGGCCATGCATCCAATAACACCCAGTTTTCTGTACGGCTTCTGCTCTTTCCAAACCTTCAGGGACGCAATGCGTCCCAGCGCCCTTGTTTCCGCATGCTGTCTAACAGAACACGTATTGACCAGTATCACATCCGCCTCATCACTGTTCCTGGTCAGGCAATAACCTTTTTCTGCCAGCAGCCCCGCAACGAGCTCTGAATCGTATTTGTTCATCTGGCAGCCATAGGTCTCGATGAAAACGGATGCCCGCTGTTTTGATTTACTATTCATTTTACTGTAATTTAACAGATTAACGATTGAAATGCAAATCTTTTCTGTGCTGATTTTTTTACTTGCATTTATCATAATAATTCCTTTTATTTCCTTAGAATTCTTTTAAATCCCTTAGAATCCCTTAAATGGAATCCTGCTATTGCTGACATTCAGTGGAAAATATCTGTACAAAGTGGATGCGAAGGGGAGGGTCAATATCCCGTCCTATTTTAGAAACCAGCTGGTGGAAACCTCGCATCCCACTTTCCATATCATGATGGGTCCCAATGAATGCCTGTTCGTATACCCCCAGGAAATTTTTATCAGGATAGCTTCCAGTCTTGAAATACAGTACGGGTCACTTTCAACTCCGGATGAGGAGAGGCGGTATTTTCTGGAAACCATGTCCGCTGCACAGCCAGCCCGGTGCGATCAGCAGGGGAGACTCATTCTCACGTCCGGACAGCTCGACTACAGTAAAATCTCGGATGAGGTGCTCATTATCGGGGCTGTCAATAAAATTGAGCTCTGGAATCCGGCTGGATTCCAGAGATTTATCAGGGAAAGTCCAAATTCAAGTATGGAACGTGTACAGCGGTATGGCCGTGCTGACCGTTTCCCGCTGCCCGGGTGAAAAACAGCATGAATATACTTGCCTGAGGTTCCCGGAACCTTTAAAAAAAAATCCACTTATTTTCATTTTTTTCTTGACTTTTAAAGAAAACTTCTTTTAATTATGGAAGGTTTTCCCAACTTTGCCTATTACAGCCCATCTGTGCCCATAAGTGAGGACTTAAAAAACACATGTCTGAACCCAAACAACCCCTCTGTCTTACTGGCAAAGCGGTCAAATTCATAGACAATAAGCACAGGATTTATATCCCTGCTTATCTGGTCAATCAACTCACGGACAAGACATTTCATATGACGCGGGGTCAGGATAAAAACCTTTATGCTTATCCCACAGAGATTTTTTTGGAGAAAGCTGCCAGGTTGAACAAATACTATGGTTCTGCAGGTCAGCGGGACAGAGAGAAGAGATTGTATTTCATGGAGACTATGGCGGATGCTCAGC
Organism: uncultured bacterium; assembly: GCA_964464265.1. Lineage (GTDB taxonomy): Bacteria > Zhuqueibacterota > QNDG01 > QNDG01 > DSAB01 > CAYXFJ01. The sequence goes on along the minus strand of CAYXFJ010000027.1, from coordinate 9,861 downwards.
CTGTCCAATGCGATCAACAGGGACGGATAAGCATACCGCAGGAGTTCCTTGATTTTGCTCAGATCCAGGACAGGGTTTTGATCATTGGTGGATTTGACAAATTGCTGTTCTGGAATCCTGATCTGTTTGAGGCTTTTAAGAAATCCGGCCAGATGAAAGAGCAGGAGAGAGTGTACGAATTTGGCTGGGCCGACAAAGAGCAGGATGAAACCACTCCCAAAAACCTTTCATGAGCCCGTTATGGTGGATGAGGTCCTCCATTACCTCATCACCGATCCCTCCGGCATATACGTCGACGGAACTCTGGGATTTGCCTCACATGCAGAAGCACTTCTTTCCAGGCTCAATAAAAAAGCGACATTGATCGGTATTGACAGAGATGAAGAGGCAGTCGATTACAGCAGGAAAAAGCTTTCTCATTACGGAGAACGCGTTCAGGTGCATCACGGCGCTTTCGGGGAGATTGATCGGCATCTCATGAAACTCGGCATAGAACATATAGATGGAATTTTCCTCGACCTGGGTTTGTCCTCTTACCAGATTGATACCCCTGAAAGAGGATTCAGTTATCTGCAGGACGGTCATCTCGATATGCGCATGGAGAAAAATCTGACGCGGACTGCAGCCGATATCGTAAACCGTTTTTCGGAAAGCGAACTGGTCCGTCTGTTCCAGGTTTACGGAGAAGAAAGGCAGGCGCGCCGTATCGCCCGGCATATCGTCTCCGCAAGGGGTAAGGCACCCATCCTGAGGACAGGTGAACTGGCTGCTATCGTCCGGAAATGCACAAATCCCAGATGGCATATCAAAACACTTGCCAGAATCTGGCAGGCTCTCAGGATAGAAGTGAATGGAGAGATGGACCAGTTGAAGATGTGCCTGGAACGGAGTCTTCCCTTCTATAAGCCAGGTTCGCGTATTGTGATTTTATGTTATGAGGCGCTCGAAGACAGGCTTGTAAAAGCTTTTTTCAGAGGGGAGCCCCTCTCCTTTATCAGGTTCGCCGGAGGACAATCGCATATGCCGGCTCGGTTTAAAACGCTGACCCGGGCTGTGAGGCCGTCTCCTCTTGAGGTGGCCAGGAACAGCCGTGCATCTTCTGCGAGATTGAGAGCAGCTGAATATACAGGAATGGAGAGATGAAAAGAAAGGGAAACTCTTTACTGCAGGAACCGGCTGGAAGAAGTCTACCAGGCGAGTTGTTGCTGTTCGGGATACTGAGTCTCTCGCTCTTAATGTTCCATTTGTGGGGCAAAATAGAGATAGACTTTCAAATACATGAAAATACAAGACTTGAGAATCAGGTTGATTCGCTCTGGCACAGAATCGATGACCTTCAGATATCGGTCAGCCGTTTGAGAAGTGTGAACAGGATACAGGAAATGGCCCGTGATCTGGGAATGGTGCCGCTGTCAGGATCTGATAAGGAAGATCTGGCTGTGGACCTGGAAGGTCTGAATGCTGGCACAGTGTTCAGAGCTGACGAAATGTGGATGGCCGGATTTTCTCCTTTTGATCTGAAAAAGAAAAGCACAGAATAATGAAAACCAGAAGAAGCATTTGCGCTGTTCCCATGGAAGCATCGGAGTTCCGCCGTATAAAATGGCTGGGATTGTGCTTCTTCCTGCTCTTGGCAGGAGTGCTCGCCCGTGTTTCCTATTACCAGATAATTAAAAGGGAGCCCTGGAAAAGCGCGGGAGACGGAAAGTCTCAGGTCACACTTTTTTCAAAGAGGGGGAACCTGTACGACCGGAACAGAAAAGCCCTTGCTGTGGATATGCCCTGCATTTCACTCGCTGTCGATCCATACATGTTCAAGGACTCAAAAAAATCAGCTGCGAAACTTGCCAGTATACTCCATATGGATGAGACAGGATTATACAAATCCATACTTTCGAACAAGAACAAGCGATACCTTCCAATCAAGGTGGAACTTAATCTCGAAGAGCAGAAAGCGCTCAGGACTATGAATGAGCAGGCATTGATTTTTATCGAGGAGCGGAAAAGGGAGAGGCTGTACAGGAATGCGGGTCTTCATATCCTGGGGATCGTCAATAAATTGAACCAGGGCGTCGGGGGCATAGAGCAGGGATGGGACAGCAGGCTGCGGGGTGAGGATGGCTGGATCATCATGCAGAGGGATGCTTTAAACGGAAAAAAGTACGCTTTTGTCGATTATCCCATGATCAAACCGAAGAACGGCAATCATGTGGTCACAACGCTGGATATCACCTATCAGATGATTATTGAAGAAGAGCTTTCAAGAGCTGTCAGGAAGCACAATGCGAAAAAGGGGACTGCGGTTCTTGTGGAACCCCATACAGGTGAATTGCTTGCCATCGCCTGTATGGCAAATCCTTCCAGGCAGGAGAAAACCAATTCAGATCCCATGTTCAGGAATGGCGCGGTGCAGGATGCCTTTGAACCCGGTTCCACATTCAAGATCGTTACAGCGGCTGCAGCTCTTGAGGAGAGGCTTACCAGCCCCGGCGATCTTATCCATTGCGAGAACGGAGCCTATGCAATAAGCTCCAATCACACCATACATGACCATGAAAAGGCTTATGCATGGCTTACCATGAGCCAGGTGCTGGAGAAATCATCGAATATCGGTATCGCCAAGATCGGAAAGAAGCTGGGTAAGGAGACCCTATTCCGGTACACTCAGAATTTCGGCTTTGGATCGAGAACGGATATCGGATTGCCCGGAGAAACGGGAGGTTTGATTCAGCCTTTTTATCAGTGGAACGATTTTTCCATGGCCATGGTTTCTTTCGGAGAGGGCATTTCTGTGAGTGCCCTTCAGCTTGCAATGATGGTTTCTACGGTTGCCAACGGCGGAGAGCTTCTCAAGCCCCGTATCGTACGCGAAGTACTTTCTGAAAATGGAACGGTCATTGATCAGACGTCCGTGGAGGTCATCCGAAGAGTGATCTCCACAGAGACAGCCGTAAAGCTGACGACTATTTTAAAAGGTGTGGTTGAGAGAGGAAGCGGTTCAGGCGCTATTGTCAAGGGTATTTCCATTGCCGGAAAGACAGGCACCGCTCAAAAATCATTGCCCGGATACAGCGGGTATACTCCTGGTGCAGTTGTCAGTTCGTTTGTGGGTTTCTGGCCGGCTGAATCGCCTATGTTCGTGCTTGTAGTCATTCTTGATGAGCCCATGCACGAGCGGTGGGGCGCTTATTCAGCAGCTCCGCTTTTCAGCCGAATTGTTTCAAGGATTTCCGGAATGCCATCGGCAAAGGAAAGAATGGACAATGCTTCGAAAGAGGAACGCAGTTCCAGAACTTTTCTCTTTTCTGGCTATACAGGAGAGAAGGAAAATACGGATCCTGCAGAAATAAAGAGCACACTGAAGAACGACAGGTCCGGATCCTTTCCAAGACTGGAGGGTCTCAGTTTGAGAGAAGCCCTTCAGATTCTGGCCGATAGAGGAATAGAGGCACGTGTCACGGGAAGCGGGATCGTGAAGAGGCAGAATCCGGAACCCGATAAAGCATTTGAACCGGAAACTGTCTGTCATTTGATCTGTGAATCCCCATAGAAGGCAGGTGTTTATGAAGGTTCGTCTGAGCCAGATCGGCGAAGGCATACTTCCCCTGAATAGAGAGGAAGGAGAAATACTGATAAACGGGATCGTTTCTGATTCCAGAAAAGTCACGCCGGGGGACCTGTTCGTTGCAGTCATGGGATACAAGACCGATGGCCATACATACATAGATCAGGCAGTGAAAAATGGAGCTGCATGTCTTGTTGTGGAAAGACCTGCCAATGGAACGAAGATTCCGGTGATACAGGTCAAAAATGCGAGAAGAGCGCTGGCATTGATGTCACACCGGTGGTACGGGGACCCATCCCAATGGTTATCTGTGATCGGAGTTACAGGGACAAATGGCAAGACTACCGTCACCTTTCTTCTGGATTCCATTTTTCAACAGGCAGGTCATCCGACAGGTGTTATCGGTACACTGGTGTACCGGTGGGGGAATCAGGAGAGGACCGCCGAGCGTACGACACCGGATGTTGTTGAGATCAACGAACTTCTGTCCTGCATGCACAGGGATGGAGTACGGTTCGTATGCATGGAAGTCTCTTCGCATGCGCTTTCGCTTCACAGGGTAGACGGATTTCAATTCCAGGGCGCTATTTTCACGAATCTTTCAAGGGATCATCTGGATTTCCACAGGACAATGAAGAGCTACGGCCGGGCCAAAGCAAGGCTGTTCGAAATGCTGAAACCGGATGGTGTGGCAGTCATCAATGCGGATGACCCCTATGCGCCGGAAATGAAAAAGCATACCCGTGAGAAGATATTGAGTTATGGATATAAGAACCGCAAAGCGGATTATGCAGTTGATGTCCTGGAAACAAGCCTCTCCGGTGCACGTTTCTCCGTCAGGGGACGTGATGTCCACAAGGTCTTTTATACACCCCTCGTGGGACAGTACAACATCATGAACTGCACAGCCGCAGCGGTTATGGCCATTGCGCTGGGTGTTCCGGAAGAATCAGTGGAAATGGGCATTGCCCGGATGACGAACGTACCCGGCAGGATGGAGTCCATAAAAGTGAAGGATTACAGCATCGTTATTGATTATGCGCACACGCCGCAGGCTCTGGAGAAGGTTCTTGAAGCTCTGCGTCCATTTGTCAAACGCAGGATAATCCTGGTATTTGGATGCGGGGGAGACAGGGACAGAGGCAAGAGACCCCGCATGGGTAAAGTTGCCTGTAAACTGGCCGATGAGGTCATCGTTACATCGGATAATCCGAGAAGTGAAGATCCTTCCTTTATTATTGAAGAAATAATGAAGCCAATAAGGAAAAAGAAAAAAGTCTCGGTCATCGTGGACAGAAGAGATGCGATACATGAGGCACTGGAAAGAGCCGGAGAAGGGGATGCTGTTCTGGTAGCGGGCAAAGGGCATGAAAATTATCAGGAGATAAATGGAAAACGATTTCCTTTCCAGGACCGTGAAGTGTGTGAATCCTTTCTGAAGGAGAAGGGAATCCATGCTGACGCTCGCTGAAATTGCCGCTGTCACGGGGGCGACAGCTGAGGGCGTCGGCGACCGGGCCACTACAGGTGCGTCGATTGATTCACGAACCATTGAACCCGGTATGATCTTTTTTGCTCTGAAAGGAAATCAAGAGGACGGGCATAATTTTATCCGGGCAGCTTTTGACAGGGGGGCATCCGCAGCTGTGGTTGAAAGGCAGTATCAGGCATATGAGGGAAGCGGCCCTCTTTTTTATGTGTCCAGTGTTCTTGAAGCGCTCGGAATGATAGCGGGGGTATACAGAAAGAAGCTCGGTATTCCCATTATCGGAGTGACCGGAAGCAACGGTAAAACCACAACCAAGGAAATGATCGCCCGGATCTTGTCGGTAAAATACAGGATTGAAAAGTCTGAGGGCAATCTCAACAATCATATCGGAGTGCCTCTGACTGTTATGAACTGGCGCAAGAAGGCGGATATCGGTGTACTGGAAATGGGAACCAACCATTTCGGAGAGATCAGGCATCTCTGTAAAATGATCGAACCCACGCACGGCCTGATCACAAATATAGGAAAAGGTCATCTCGAATTCTTCAAGGACATGGACGGCGTTCTGAAGGCCAAAAAGGAAATACTCGAGGAACTGCCAGATGAAGGCGTCGCATTCCTGAACGGTGATGATTCAAGGCTCAGAAGCGTCCGGTTTTTAAGGCAGAATACGATCCTTTTCGGGTTCTCTCATGAATGTTCGTTCAGGGGGGAACATCTCTCTTTGAACGAACGCGGGTGCGCCACGTTCAGGATCGAATCTGAGACCATTCATGTTCCGGTTCCAGGCCGTCACCAGGCGATGAATGCGCTGGCAGCGTGCGCCGTGGCATCTCATTTTCATGTCCCCCTGAAAATGGCCGGTGACGCTCTCAGAAACTTTAGCGGAGCGGACAGGCGCATGGAGATAATGGAAATCGGAGGCATAGTCATCCTGAACGATGCCTACAATGCAAATCCTTCTTCCATGTTCGAAGCTCTGGCCACACTTCAGGCTATCCGGGCAACGGGAAGAAGAATAGCAGTCCTCGGGGATATGATGGAACTGGGTGATAGAGAAGAAGAGGAACACAGCCGCCTGGGGGAGTGGATTGCGGAAATGGGGATTCATGCCCTGTTTGCCTGCGGCAGGGCTATGGAAGCGGCTGTCAGGGCAGCCAATCATAAGGGAATGAAAGATGCCAGAATCTTCAGATCGAAATCTGATCTGGAAGAGAATCTGCAGCGCTATATCATGAACGGCGATGTGATCTTATTCAAGGGGAGCCGCGGGATGTCAATGGAATCTGTGATCGATTTTTTGAAAAAGTCACGCGGATCGCTCTGAAAGGAAGGAGAATATGCTCTATCACTTTCTTTTGCCCCTCAAGCCACTTTTTTTCGGTTTTAATCTTCTAAATTATATCACTTTCAGGGCAGCCTCTGCAGCGGTCCTGGCATTGTTTATTACTTTTTTTATTGCACCGGGCATGATCCGGTGGCTGAAGAAAAAACAGATAGTCGAAAATGTACGGCCGGATACGCCGGAAACTCATCAGTGTAAAAAAGGAACTCCTTCTATGGGAGGATTGATCATCCTGATCGCCGTGATCCTTCCGGTTCTGCTTTTTGCCCGTCTGGACAATCACTACATTCAGCTGATGATTTTTTCCACTCTGTGGATGGGTGCTGTCGGATTTTTTGATGATTATCTCAAAGTCATCAAAAAATATCCTAAAGGCCTTATTGCCAGATATAAATTGCTCGGTCAGGTGCTTCTCGGACTGCTCGTGGCCCTGGTGGTCACGTACTCTCCGGAATATGACGGGCTGCGATGGAGCATCAGTATTCCCTTTGTGAAGAACTGGCTGCTGAATTTCGGCGTATTCTATATCCCGCTGGTCATTTTTATTATAACAGCTACCTCGAATGCCGTGAATCTGACGGACGGCCTGGATGGGCTCGCCATCGGTCTTGTCGGAATTTCCGCTCTTGCATGGGCGGGGATCAGCTATGTGACCGGCCGTGTCGATTTCAGTAATTATCTCGGGGTCCTGTATCTGAGGGGAGCGGGGGAACTGACAGTTTACTGTTCTGCACTCATAGGTGCTTCACTGGGTTTTCTGTGGTTCAACAATCATCCTGCGTCAGTTTTCATGGGAGATACAGGTGCACTGGCCCTCGGCGGAGCTCTGGGAACCCTCGCTGTACTCCTGAAAAGGGAATTGCTGCTGCTTTTTATTTGCGGAGTATTTGTTGCAGAGGTGGGTTCTGTGATCCTCCAGGTCTCATCCTACAAATGGAGGGGAAAAAGGATTTTCAAAATGGCTCCTATCCATCATCACTTTGAACTCAAGGGATGGCCGGAAGAGAAAGTGGTCGTGCGTTTCTGGATCATTGGCATTCTGCTTTCGTTGATCAGCCTGAGCACATTCAAACTTCGTTGAGAAATGGACAAACAAAGAAGAATAAGAGGAAAACGCGTGGTGGTTCTGGGTGCAGCCAGAAGCGGTATGTCTGTTGCCAGACTGCTTCAAAAAAATGGAGCTGAAGTACTGCTGAGTGATAAAGCACCTTTGGAATCCAAGAAGGAAGAAGCTGCCCGGCTCGCTGAATGGAAGATAGCCTTTGAATTCGGAGAACATTCTTCCCGTATACTGGCAGCGGATTTCTGGGTTGTAAGCCCGGGCATTCCTCTGGACATCCCCCCTGTAAAGACGGCTTTACAAAGAGGGATTCCGGTTTTCGGGGAACTTGAAGTGGCTTCCTGGTTCTGCAGGGCTCCGATTGTTGCAGTGACAGGGTCTAACGGTAAGTCCACAGTGACTTCCCTTCTGGGCAAAGTGTTCGAAAAGAACGGAACTCCCTGTGTAGTTGCCGGAAACATCGGGGATCCTTTCGCTAACCAGGTCGAAAATACAGAAGAGAACGGAGTTGCAGTTGTAGAGGTGAGCAGTTTCCAGCTGGAAACCATTGAGGCATTTCATCCCAGGATCTCGATCTACCTGAATATTTCTCCGGATCATCTTGACCGCCATGGTTCGATGGCAAATTATGCACGGATCAAAGCCCGTATTTTCGAGAATCAAACGGGATCCGACTTCCTGATCTACAACGCGCTGGATCCTGTCGTCAGTGATCTTTCCACAGAGGCAAGATGCCGGAAAGCTGTTTTCGGGCAGTACAGGGAGGACATGCCCTGCGGATATGTGAAGCATAACAATCTGGTACTGAAATTACAGGACCAGGAGGAAATTATCCTGGATATTGGCAAAATGGGTATATGCGGGGAACACAATGTTGCGAATGCCCTGGCCGTTTCCCTGGCAGCCTGTTTCATGGATGTTCCGGTAAAGGCCCTGAAAAGTGCCCTGATCGAATTCAAAGGTCTGCCCCATAGGATGGAATTCGTCAGGGAGAAGGAAGGGGTAACCTACATCAACGATTCTAAGGGAACGAATTTAGATAGTGTTTTTTATGCACTTGGAAGCTATCAGCAGCCGGTCATACTCATCGCCGGAGGAAGAAATAAAAAAGCGGATTTCCGGCTGTTGAAAGAGAGAATCCGGGAAAAGACAAGGATCCTCATCCTGCTGGGTGAAGCTGCTTCTGAGATGGAGACTGCATTTAAAGGTATCAAGCCCATATACCATGTAAGGTCTCTGGCGGAAGCAGTGAAAAAAGCGGCTGAAGTCGCACAACGCGGGGATGTGGTGCTGCTATCTCCTGCATGCGCCAGTTTTGACATGTTTAAAAACTTTGAGGATCGCGGAGATCAGTTCAAGAAACTGGTGAGGGAGCTTTGATGCAGGTGGAAAATAAAAAAGAGATGGACAGGGTACTGTTCTTCACGGTGCTTGTGGTCATTGCGCTGGGTGTTCTTATGGTTTATAGTGCCAGCTCTTTCCGCGCCGAAGTGAAATATGGAGATTCCACACGGTTCCTGAGAAGTCATTTATGGCGTGTGCTGATCGGAGTGGCACTGCTTCTCATCAGTTCGAGGATTAAGTACAGCCAGTGGCGCTGGCTGACCCCTCTTATGCTTCTTGCCGGCATAGTTCTCGTTATCATTGTACTCTTCCTGCCGCCGTCTCATATCAGCAGGAGGTGGATATCGGTCTCTGGAGTACGTTTTCAGCCTTCGGAGATGATGAAACTGGTCATGGTCCTATATCTGGCCTCGGTTTATGCAAGAGGAAAAATCTCATTCGCGCACCAGCGTAACGGACTTTTAGTTCATTTTATTGTGGTTCTCGCGGTGGTGAGCCTGATATTTGTAGAGCCTGACCTGGGAACTGCTATGGTGATATTTCTGGTCAGCTTCTGCATGTTCTATCTGGCAGGCGTTCAGTTGCTGACTCTGTTCAAAATGGGTTTGGCTGTAATCCCGCTTGTCGCTCTGGGCATGCTGATCTTCCCATATCAGAGGATAAGGATGGTGAATTACTGGCTTTCCATGACAGGGAAGGGGCCCATGAACCATCAGGTAGAACAATCGGTGATCGGTCTGGCCAGGGGAGGACTGGGGGGCATGGGTTATGGCGAGGGAAAGTCCAAGCTGTTCTATCTTCCTGAGCCTTTTTCGGATTTCATCCTGGCGAGCACAGGTGAGGAGCTGGGATTCATCGGTATCCTGGTCATTTTTATCATGGTTGCGATAATCCTGTTCAGGGGTATCCGTATCGCTCTTAAAGCCAGGGACAGGTTCGGGTTTCTGGCAGCAGGCGGTATTACCGCGATGATCCTGATCAATATGCTGGTGAATGCGGGAGTAGTGGTCAACCTGTTACCCGTTACCGGACTCCCATTCCCATTTGTAAGTTATGGA
>CAYXFJ010000026.1:16332-19310 GCA_964464265.1 uncultured bacterium | reverse complement strand
AAAACGGATCTTAAACCGCAATCTCTTATCCCCCGGCAGGTACCGGGACCCTATCAGGTGCCTGGACCGCGTGAGGTTTCTGTTGAGGAATGGGTCTATATAGTGAAGTCCATGCAGCAGATCACTATAGACAGACAGGGCAAAATCGTATCAAAGGGTGGATTCGGGGAACAGGACAGGGACGAAAATACGGTATGGGTACAGTGGAATAAGAGAAGGGATGAAGCTCGCCAGAAAGAGATTCAGGATCCCCTGCAGAAGAATTAAATCAAAAAAATCTCTCAGGTGTTAAAAAACCCTGCCATAACCGGCAGGGTTTTTTGTTGGTACGCGAACGGGATGGCGCATATCCTCATCCGGTCAGAGCCCATACCCCTTTACAGCTTCAGAATGTATATCCCGCGGAAAAATACCATTGACTGTATCCGTCATTCATGCGGCCGTATCCGATATGAACGGGACCCAGAGGAGTGTTCCAGGACCATATGCCTCCCAGGGCGTGTTTGAAATCTTCGGCAGATATTTTTGAGTAGCGTCCCCAGATGCCACCCAGGTCATACCGGATCGAGAGTGTTGATTCCATCCAGCTGGGCCACGGAAGCGTATATTGCAGTTCCCCGGTAAGCAAGATATAGCGTTTGCCGGTGTAGAATTCCTCTGGCAGGCCCATGAAGGATCTCAGCCCGCCCAGATGGAATTGTTTGATGAAAGGAGTGGTCATATCGGATGTTCCCCAGCTGATCCTGGGGCAGAACAAGAGAGAAGACAGAACAGGGTAATAGGACTCCATGGAAGAGAAAATTCTCGTATAGGAAACATCGCTTCCCAAAAAGCGCAAAGCCATTTCATATTCCAGAATATGATGCTTGCCGGACCGGGTAAAGGGAACCCGGTCCCTTGTATCCACCTCGGAACGTACCGTCAGATTAACGAGCGTGAATTTTTCGAGAGGCGTGCCTGTCCCTGTCATGGGTTTCAGGTCAACCCACTCCGGCCTCAGTCTGAGGGAAAGCGTTCCAAGGCGCCGCATCTGCTGTCCGAGGATGAATGATCCGCTGTGAATTGTGGTGCTGTAGGAACCTTTCAATTCATTTTCCGCATAGTAGTTGAAATGGCGGTTCTCATATGCGAAGTTCAGTGTGAATGTGGTATAAGAACTCCACAGACGGTCCGTCCACAAACGGGCTTCCAGTTTCTCGTCCTTTTTACCGAGCAGTCCAAGCAGATATCCATCTATACCATATCCCAGAATGTTCTCCCTGACTATCTGTATATATCCCTGGGTTCTTCTCTCCAGATCGTAGCGAAGGCTGCCTCTCATCAGCGTGTAAGATCTCTCTTTAATGTGTACCTCGAGATCGAAAACATGGTCTCTGTGATGGAAGTCGAAGCGTATGTTTTCGAAATATCCTGTGCTGAATATGTTGTCAAGTCCCTGCTGCAGCTGATTCACATTGAAAAGATCTCCTGGTTTGAGAGGAACCTCCCTTAAAACAACAAAGGGGCGGGTGGTCGTATTGCCTGTAAGGCTTATTCGTCCTATCTGTCCCTCGTGTATTTTAATAGAAAGGTTTCCGTTTTCAATTGTGACCGTATCAATCCCTGCAAGGACATATCCTCTTCTATGATACTGGTCCAGCAGGCTCCTGATGTCGTGCCGGCCTCTGTGTATATTGAGCACACTGTTCCTGACAGTCTCAAGCCCGCCAAGCAGCAGCGAATCGGAAAGAACGCGATTCCCGGACAGAACAATATCCTGTATAACGGGATTTTCCTTCACCTGGAAGATCAGTCTATGATCTGAAGAATCGTAGAGAGCATTCACGGTTGAAAAATATCCTGTCTGATAGAGGCTTCTGCCTGCCCATACTACCTGGCTGTACGAAACATACCCCCCTGCCTTCAGGTCGATGTTCATAAATAGAGTATCGGGATTCAGAAGATTAAGGCCGGCGAATTCTATATTCTGGATCAAGATCTCCCTGGAGGAAATTTCCGGGTCCATGCGGCTCAGGAAGGATTCCAGTAGAGGAATGGCAGATTCAGCGGCCTCTTCTCCGGCACGAATCAGGTGATCCAGATCTTTGAAATCCGTGTTAGAGTATTCATGAAGGTCCGGTTCTATGGTGATATCCGCTTCTTCCCTCTCGGACAGCAGAGTATTCTGCTGCATGATCGTAGTGACCTGATCCACGATTTCCAGTGGTGTGTCAAGAGACTGGCGTTCGTGAAGCCTGGATGAGGTATTCAATGCAATGACAAGATCTCCATTCAAGGATCTGGCTTCAGCAACAGGAAGGTTTTGAACGAGACCCCCGTCTACAAGAAGAGCTGTATCCATTGGTACAGGCGCGAACAGAAGCGGAATGGACATGCTTGCTCTCATGGCGTCCGTCAGAGAGCCGGTTGAAAGGACGACCTTTTTGCCTGTGACGAGATCCGTGGTGACAGCACAAAAAGGAATATGAAGATTTTTAAAGTCAGATACGGGTGAATAAGGCGCATTGAGAAGAAGATCCGTGATAAGTGATGTCAGGCGCTGACCGGATGTAAAAGCAGAAGGGATTTCGAATGATAAACCGCGCAACCGTATGGATACGATAGCCGGGGAGCGCTGCTCTTTTTGCGACATGAAGAGCTGCTGCCGCGGAGGTGCGTCCTCGATAATGGTTTCCCAGTCTATCTTTTGTGTTATCATTTCTATATCGCCGGCTGAATAACCGACTGCGTAAAGGCCTCCGACAATAGCGCCCATACTCGTGCCGGCCACTCCGTCCACGGGAATGCCGTGTTTCTCAAGCGATTTTAATATTCCAATTTGTGCAAGGCCGCGGGCTCCGCCGCCGCTCATAGCAAGAACGATCCGGGGTCTCTGAAACTGCAGATAAGGGAAGAAACTGTCCCGTCCTGTCGGGGCTGATTCAAGACCGATCGGGATGCGTTCAGGCTCTTCCTGTGAACGTGCGAGAGACACAGCA
>CAYXFJ010000026.1:0-16282 GCA_964464265.1 uncultured bacterium | reverse complement strand
AAAAAGATAAAGAAATCAGGTGCTAAATGCAAGATATATGAGGTATTTCAGGAGCTCTAGAAAAATAGGATTTGTTTTTTATGGGTGCATTTTGTAAAATATTAATTTGAATTCTTTATTAACATGGATGGTTCGGATTGAGATATGAATTCCTGTTTTCAAAGACCTGTTCTGATCGCTCTGTTCGCCTCTCTTACAGCTCTAGGAAGCTACATACAGATTCCCAATCCGCTGGTGCCTATCACTCTTCAAACATTTTTTGTATATCTGTCTGGGGCGGTTCTGGGAAGCTGCGGAGGATTCATGAGCCAGCTCCTCTTTCTGGTTCTGGGTTTGATCGGAATACCGGTATTCGCGTCCGGAGGAGGTCCGGGTTACATATTGCAGCCGACATTCGGATATCTGGCGGGTTTTCCGGTAGCCGCTGCAGTTATTGGAATCCTGCTGTCAAAGCTGCGATTCAATGAAAAAACGAATTATATCATCGCTCTTCTGTCGGCTATCGCGGTCATTCTGGTCCTCGGCACTTTTTATCTTTACATTAACATGACCCTGATAATGAAAAAGAGTATGGGATTGAAGGAATTGCTGTTAAGCGGGTTGATAATTTTTCTTCCAGGAGAGATCGTCAAGGCTGCTCTGTCCATGCAGATTGCACGACGCTTGAGATCCCAGATGCAGGGAATTCCATGATGCGCCGGCCTGTTAAAACCATCGGTCTGATTCTGGTGATTCTGCCTGGAATATGGGGATGGGCGCAGCAGAGCCGTCTGAACCAGGTAAGAACGGAGATTCAGAGGCTGGAGGCGGAGCTTCAGGAAAGAGAAGCCCGTGAAAAAACACTTCTGGAACAGGTCGAATACCTGGACAGGCAGATCGGTTTGCAGAGGAAGTTGATCAGGGAAATCCAGACGGAGGTCAGCAGCAGAGAAAAAAGCATACAGCAGAAAGAAACAGAGCTGATCCGCACACTTGAGGGCTATGAAAAAAGAAAAAAAACCGTGACATTGCGAATAATAAATCTATACAAGCGCGGAAGGATGTCGGAATGGGAGATCCTGCTGCGTATGAGATCCTTCAATCAGTTTCTGGTGTGGCTGAAATATCAGCAGCGTATTGTCGAAAACGATCGGCGAAATATGCATCTGTTGATCGAGCAGGGTATGAAGATCGACGCCCAGCGAAAAAATTTGAGTGCAGACCTGGAGGAAAAGCAACGTCTTTTGAGTGAGAATATCAGCACAGCCGTTTCCCTTGAAAAGAACCGTGCCGTTCATAAAGGACTGCTTGACAGAGTGAGAGGTGACAAGGAATCGCTCGCTGAGGGAATACGTGAAAAGAGAAACACGTACAACATGATCAAGGACAGGATAGCACGGGAGGAGAAGCGAAAACAGGACATTCCTGCACAGAAAGTAAACGGTCGGTTTGACAAACTCAGGGGTAAGCTTGACTGGCCTGTTCAGGGGAGGATCGTCACAAAATACGGTTTAGAACGGCATCCAATTCTGAAAAATATCAATATCCAGAACCAGGGTATTGAAATAGAAGCCGGTGACCATTCCCTGGTCAGATCTGTTGGAGCAGGTCAGGTGCTCATGGTACAATGGCAGCGAAGCATGGGGAATCTCGTCCTGATCGACCATGGGGGGGGGTACTACACGGTTTACGGCAAGCTGGATGAAGTGCTTGTCTCCACAGGAGATGCCCTGGAAACCGGAGGTATTCTTGGCCGTACGGGCGCTGCGGACGGGCTGTACGGTACGAACCTTCATTTTGAGATATGGAAAGGGAACGAGCATTATGATCCGGAAACCTGGCTGAGATGATATGAATAGCAGCCACAAAAAATTCGACGTAATGGGTCAGGACCGCGTGAAAAATGCACTCAAACTGTCCATGGAAATGGACCGTATGGCTCATGCGTATCTTTTCCATGGTCCATCTGGCGTAGGAAAGGATGCCATGGCCATTTCCCTGGCTATGGGGCTTAATTGCCTGACCAGGGGAATAGAAGGGTGCGGTCAGTGCCCTTCCTGTTCAGCCATCCTGCGCGGGGAGAGTCCCAGTGTTTTTCTGATAATGCCTTCTCCGGTCAAACTGAGGGATGAAAAAGAAGGTAAGGAAGAAGAGGGCGATAAAGAGAATGAGAAAGACACCAGACTCCGTGAATTGATTCGCGAAAAGATGCTGCAGCGTATTGAGAATCCTTACCGTGAAATATCCTATCAGCCTGAGTATTCCGGATTTCCTGTCATTAGTATTAAGGCGGTGCGGGATGTCAGGAAACAACGGAAGCTGAAGGTACCGGCAGGAAAAACAAGAGTCATAATCGTATCCCATGCAGACCGCATGCCACATGAAGCGTCCAACAGCCTGTTGAAAATGCTCGAGGAACCTCCGGAGAGAACGGTATTGATTCTGACATCCTCTCTTGCAGGAAAACTGCTGCCTACGGTCGTTTCGAGATGCCAGTGCCTCCGTTTCGATACACTCTCGGTGGAGGAGATAGAAAAGACGCTGACAGACGGGGAAAGCATGGACCCTTCGCGGGCTGCGCTTCTTTCCCGGATGTCGGGAGGCAGCCTCGGGAAAGCCCTTCGGCTGGACGAGACCCATTTCGAAGAACAGAGGGAGGCTGCTGTTGCGTTCCTCAACTCCTCTATGGATGAGGATGTTTTCCGGAGATTTGAAGGGATCGATGCTCTGGCCAAACTGCCGAGAGAGAACGTCCGGGATATTCTCCTGATACTGCAGGCATGGCTCCGGGATATTGTACAGGTACGGTTGGAAAATCCCCGGATTATGAACATAGACCGTCAGGACCAGCTGAAAAAATTTATTAAAGAAAAACCGGACTTCCGGGCAGAAGATAGCATAAGTGCTGTAGAGCGTGCTATTGATTATATAGAAAAAAATGTTTACATTTATCTAATTTGTAATGCGTTGAATCGGGATCTTCATCAATGCGGAACATCATAGAAACAGGATAAAAGGATCATATGGCCAAGATACTTGAAATAGAGTTCAAGGGGGGAAGAAAGACATTTTATGCCAATCCACAGGAATTCCCCTTTATTATAGGAGATCGGGTTGTGGTCCATGCGGAGAAGGGAGAAGCTCTGGGAAGGGTGATCAATATGGGAAGTCTTGTGGATAAAAGAGCGGGCGATCAGCAGCTGCTTGAGATCATACGAAAACCGAGCTCAGCAGATATTGCACAGCTCGAGGAAAATGCGTGTCTGGAGCGAGATTCATTTGTGGACTGCAGAAAGAGGATTGAAGCGCACGGTCTTGATATGAAACTGGTGGATGTCGAGTATCAGTTCGACCGCAATAAGATCACTTTTTATTTTACATCTGACAACCGTGTGGATTTCCGGGCACTCGTCAGGGATCTTGCTTCCAAATACCATACCCGGATAGAGCTCAGGCAGATCGGCGTCAGGGATGAGGCAAAGAGGATAGGCGGAGTCGGCGTATGCGGAAGGAACCTTTGCTGCACGACATTCCTTCGTGAGTTCGAGCCTGTGGTGACACAGCTGGCCAAGGATCAGAATCTGGCTTTGAATCCCACCAAACTTTCAGGAAGCTGTGGAAGACTGATGTGCTGCCTTCGGTATGAACGGGATCTGTATGAGGGAACGACAGGTAAGTTCCCGGAAATCGGCACACAGGTGAAAACAGCCAGGGGAACCGCTGTTCTAAAAAAGATAGATGTGTTTCATGAAACAGGCATTTTCGTTTACGAAAACGAGGAAGAGGAAAGTATTGATCTAAAGGCCGTTCATGAATTGACCCATGCTGAAAAGGAAGACAAGAAGAAGAAATCCAGAAGACACCGTAACAAAGGGAAGAGAAAGGGTGAAAGAAAAGAAGAGAATCCTGGTCACTAGTGCTTTACCTTACGCGAACGGTCCCCTGCATCTGGGGCATATTGCCGGCGCGTATCTGCCCGCTGATATTTATGTCCGGTATCAGAGGCTCAGGGGAAGCGATATCATATACATATGCGGATCAGATGAACATGGTGTTCCCATTACCGTCACAGCGGATAAAGAGAATATCACACCACAGGAAGTGGTGGACCGGTACCATGAGATGAACAGGAGTGATTTCGAGAAACTGGGAATCTCTTTCGACCATTACTCAAGAACCTCCACAGCGCTTCATCACAAAACAGCTGCTTCCTTTTTCACGGAGCTGAACCGCAAGGGAGATCTCGTGATCAAGGAGGAGGAACAATTCTACAGCAAAAAGTCACGCCGTTTTCTTCCGGACCGTTATGTGGAGGGTCAATGCCCGCACTGCGGATACAACAGAGCCAGAGGCGATCAGTGCGACAAATGCGGGAAGTGGTTTGAGCCGGGAGAACTCCTGAATCCAAAGTCGAATATGGACGGATCCATCCCGGTGCTCAAGAAGACCAGTCACTGGTATCTGCCCATGGGACGTTTTGCAGATGCGTGGAAGCAGTGGTTTATATCGAAAAAATGGAAGGAAAACGTACAGAATTACAGTATGGGATGGTACGAGGAAGGTCTGGGAGACCGGCCTATCACACGCGACCTGCACTGGGGTGTCCCTGTGCCTCTGAAAGAGGCGGAAGGCAAGGTTCTCTATGTATGGTTTGATGCACCGATCGGATACATCTCAGCAACGAAAGAATGGGCTGTTAAAATTGGCGATCCGGACCTCTGGGAAGCATACTGGAAAGACAGCGATACGAAACTGGTTCATTTCATAGGCAAGGACAATATTGTTTTTCATGCTATTTTATTTCCCATGATACTCATGGAGATGGGTGGATATGTCCTGCCGGATGCTATTCCTGCGAACGAGTATCTGACGATTGAAGGCCGAAAAATATCGACCAGCCTGAACTATGCCATCTGGCTGAAAGATTACCTGGAGATTTTTCCTCCGGATCCGCTGCGGTATACCCTGGCGGCAAATGCGCCTGAAACCAAAGACACTGACTTCTCCTGGGGGCAGTTCCAGAGCAGAAACAACGACGAGCTCGCCGATATCCTGGGAAATTTCATCAACAGAACCCTTACATTCATCCACCGTAATTTCAAAAATCGCGTGCCTGCAAGAGGGGAACTTGACAAAAGCGACAAAGAGATGGTCGCTCTGATCGAAGAGGCGCCGCGGGTTGTCGGGGAACTGTACGAGAAGTTTCAGGTACGCAATGCAGCCAGAAGTTTTATGGATGTGTGCCGTTCGGCCAACAAGTATTTCAACGACCAGGCTCCATGGGAGACCCTGAAGAAGCAACCGGCCAAATGCGCGACCACTCTGAACATCTGCTGTCAGATGATGCGTGTCATAAACATCATCATGACACCGATTCTCCCCTTCTCCAGCATCGTTCTCAGAAAAATGCTGGGACTTGGAGAGGAGCTGAGCTGGAATGAATCCGCTTTTGCTCCGATGGACGAAGGACACATGCTTGGACAACCGGAAATTCTCTTTTCAAAGATCGAAGACAGCCTGATACTCCGGCAAAAAGAGAAACTGAACGAGATTGTAACCAGGGGCACAGGTGAAAAGGATAAAGTATCAGCCCGTATCAGCTTCGATACATTTAAGCGTGTGGAATTAAAGACCGCAAAGGTCACATCTGCTGAAAAGGTGAAGGGTACGGAAAAACTGCTGAAACTGATGGTGGATCTGGGAGAACAGAAACGCCAGATTGTAGCAGGTGTTGCTGAAAGCTACCAGCCCGGGGACATTCTGGGAAAAACGGTCATCATCGTTTCCAATCTGGAGCCGACAAAGATCAAGGGAATCGTATCGGAGGGAATGCTTCTGGCCGTTAAGACAGAGAAGGGATACTCCATTCTGACTGCAGAGGGAACACCCGTACCAGGAACCCCTGTGGAATGAACGGGTGCTTTCTTCGTCTTTTCAGCGTCCAAAAGTACATTCGTTGTGATGAATATATAAAGGGGAATTTTGTGGAGTGAAAAGGAGCCGCCTTTGTTTTATTGCCGGCGGTTCTTTTTTTTTCAAAGACCTTCCTAATAGTTTTTTCCTGGCAGACACCAGCAGGGATAGATATATTTTTTTGTATGAGAACAAAAAGAGCCTTGTATATGCAAATGATGATGCGGAGGGACTCATGGGCGGATCCGTCCGGCCGCTCAAGCGGTTCGGGCAGCATTTTTTGAGGGATACATCTATAGCCAGGCGTATGGTGAAAGCCGCGCAGATCTGTCCGGGAGATCATGTGCTTGAGATAGGATCAGGCCAGGGAATTCTCACCAGGGCTATCCTTGAAAGCCAGGCAAAGCTCGTGACTGCTGTCGAAGTCGACAGGCGTTTGTTCGCGGAACTCGAGAAATCCTTCGGCCAGGATGACCGGGTCCGTCTCGTTTTTGGAGACATACTCAAGATCGATCTTGATGAGATTGCAGGTAAGGATACAAAACTCAGGATTATGGGCAATCTGCCCTACTGCATCACATCTCCGATCCTTTTTCAAATTCTGGACAGGCGGGATGCGGTCTGCGATGCAGTGGTCACAGTGCAGAAGGAAGTGGCCTCCAGGCTGACAGCAGCACCCCATTCAAAAGCATATGGTATTCCTACAGTGCTCTTTAGGGTGTTCGGTCAGGTAGATGCCCTCTTTGATATACCGAGAACTGCATTTTTTCCTGTGCCGGCAGTGGAATCAAGCGTGATCAGAATCAAGTTCGATGAAAGTTCTTCTTTTGATCTGAAAGATGAAGCTCTTTTCAGAAAGATCCTGAAGGAGGCATTTCAGCAGAGAAGAAAGATGCTCAGGAATACCTTAAAACCCTATGCCCGTGACATCGCCGCAGGACGATTATCCGGAATTCTCTCCTGCAGGCCCGAAGAGATCGATGTGGAAACATGGGTGGCACTTAGCAATCAGATTGCTGGATTTCGATAGAGGAGGTTTAAGTGCCGTACTCGCTCGAAGAAAAAGAGGATATCAGAAGCAGTATCGAGACGCTCCTGGAGATGGATGACGTTTATCTGAAAACAGCGCTGCTTGACCTGCATCCGGCAGATATCGCGGAAATGATTACAGGTATGGAATTGGACAAGCGCATCCGCATATTTGATGCGATGGACAAGGAGTATGCTTCCGGGGTCATGGTCGAGCTGGATACCCCTTTGCGTGTTGATCTGATAGAGAACCTCGATAATGAGCATGTGGTGGATATTATCCGGACAATGGATTCGGATGATGCTGCGGATGTGATCGCCGAACTGGACGAAGAAAAAGCAAAGCGCATTCTTGAGGCAATGCCCTGGAAAGAGTTCCGGGAGGTGAAAACCCTTCTTCATCATGGAGAGGAGACGGCCGGCGGGATCATGGCCCTGGAGGTTGTATCTGTGATGGAGGACAGTACGGCGCAGCAGGCCTTACAAGTACTGAGGAAAAAGGCTGAAGAAGTGGATGATGTTTACCACATCTATGTGACTGACAGCAAGGGTGTACTGAAGGGTTCTGTATCCCTGAAAACGCTGGTTCTTTCAAAGCCCCGTACAAAGATCTCGGAAATTATGGAAAAAGATCCTGCCCACATTAAAACGGATTGGGACCAGGAGCATGTGGCTCAGCTCTTTCACAAATATGATCTGGTATCAGCTCCTGTTGTGGATGGGCAGGGGAGGCTCATAGGCCGGATCACAGTGGACGATGTGCTGGATGTACTGGAAGAGGAGGCCAGCGAGGACATCAACATGATGGCTGGTATTACGGATGAAGTGATAGGTACGGGATCCATTTTTAAAATATCCTATGTCCGTCTGCCATGGCTGCTGGTAGCCTTTGCAGGGGAGATCATTTCTGCAATGGTGCTGCGCAATTTCGAGGCCAGTCTCGGGAAGATTTTTACGGCAGCGTTTTTCATCCCCATGATCATGGCTATGGGCGGCAATACAGGAATTCAGTCTGCCACTATTGTTATCAGGGGTCTTGCTACAGGAGAGATACAGTTGAGGGATACGGGGAAGCGGCTTATCAGGGAAATGGGTGCAGCATTGATCAATGGCATCGTCATTTCCCTGCTGCTTTTAGTTGTTGTCAGCCTCTGGCTGGGAGATTACAAGTTCGGGATCGTTCTCGCTTTGGCTATCATTGCAGTTCTGTTCAATGCAGCGCTCATCGGTACTCTGATCCCATTTATTCTGAAACGCATCGGTGTGGACCCGGCGATTGCCACAGGACCTTTTATTTCCTCGTCCAATGATATTCTTGGGCTGCTCATGTATTTTGGCGTGATCACTCTTTTTCAGAACTGGTTTTAGAGGTCCCGATGGCTATATTGAAAGCGGAAGCCATTGTGCTGCGGGGATGGAGGTTCGGGGAGACCTCGAAGATACTTTCGGTATATACCCGGGATTACGGTAAAGTGAAGCTGGTTGCAAAAGGAGCGAGGGATCCTAAGAGCAAATTCAAGGGCTGTCTCGAGCCGTTGACTCATATACAAATCGTTTATTATGATAAAAGGACCCGTGAACTCCAGCTTCTCAGCCAGACGGATTTGCTGGATCCCCACCTGCATATCATTGGCGATATGGAGCGCACTTCTCTGGCACTTTCATCAGCAGAGCTTGTGGACAAGGCAGTTATCGGCGAGGAGCCGTTTCCCCAGGTGTTCGACCTTCTGGCTCAGACGATCCGGTGCATGGATTCCGCACAGGGTTACCTGGAGGGATTGCTCTGGTACTTTGAGAGCCGTTTCATAGATCTCATGGGCTACAAGCCTAAATGGGATGCATGTCTGAAATGCGGGGAATCGCTGGGTACGGGCGGTGGATTTTTTCTCCCCGGCAGCGGAGGTCTCGAATGCAGCCGATGCGGTTCTTCACAGGGAGGGCTGGTTGTGGGAGGGGAGACGCTTGAGATTCTTTACTGGCTTCAAAGCGGGAATATAGGAGAGGTACCGGGCCTTCAGCCGACACCGGCAAACAGGGCGGAGATCAGAAAGATGTTCGACCTGTATTTCAGGACACACATCGAGCAGATGAAGGGACTTCGGGCATTGAAATTCTATTACGATCTTTTCGAAAACCGGTAATTCCGGTAGATCATGTTTTAGAGACAAGGAGGAACAATTGGAAGTTACTATGGAAAAAATCGTTTCCCTGTGCAAACGGAGGGGTTTTATTTTTCAATCCAGCGAGATTTATGGCGGGATCAATGCCTGCTATGATTACGGTCCTCTCGGAGTGGAACTGAAGAACAACGTGAAAGCCTTCTGGTGGCGCTCCATGGTCTATGAGAGGGACGATATAGCCGGACTGGATTCTGCCATACTCATGCATCCGGAAATATGGAAGGCATCCGGCCATGTGGATGGTTTCACGGATCCCCTGGTGGACTGCAGGGTATGCAAACAGAGGTTCAGGGCAGATGAGATCGATCCGAAAAAATGGGAGAAACGGCAATGTCCCCAGTGCGGGAATGCCGGTTCGCTGACCGAACCCCGGCAGTTCAATCTGATGTTTAAAACCTTTATGGGGCCGGTGGAAGACGAGGCTGCGGTCATCTATCTTCGTCCTGAAACAGCCCAGGGCATATATGTCAATTATAAAAATGTAATGGATTCTTCGAGAAAGAAAATACCTTTTGGTATTGCCCAGATCGGCAAGGCTTTCAGGAACGAGATCACGCCGGGCAATTTCACTTTCAGGACGCGGGAATTTGAACAAATGGAAATGCAGTTTTTTGTAAAACCGGAAAATGACAGCAAGGTTTTTGAGGAATGGCGTGTCATAAGGATGAACTGGTACCACAGGCTTGGGATCAGGAAAGAAAAGCTGCGTTTCCACCAGCATGAAAAAGAGGAGCTCGCCCATTACGCCAAGATAGCGTACGATATTCAGTACGAATACCCCATCGGCTGGAAAGAGCTGGAAGGGATTCACAACCGGACTGACTTCGATCTTTCCAGGCATCAGGAGCACTCAGGAAAAGATCTGACGTATTTCGATGATTCCACGCGTGAACGGTTTATCCCGTATATCATCGAAACTTCGGCCGGCGTGGACAGGACAGTTCTGACCTGTCTGATCGATGCCTACGATGAAGAAAAACTGGAAAACGATTCGAGAACAGTGCTGCATCTGGATCCTAAGATAGCCCCGGTCAAAGCTGCTGTTTTCCCTCTTGTCAACAAAGATGGAATGCCGGAGGTCGCACATAAGATCGCTGCATCGCTACGGGGTCATATGAATATTTTTTATGATGATTCGGGCGCAATCGGAAGACGTTACAGAAGGCAGGATGAAGCCGGAACTCCCTTTTGCATCACCGTTGATTCTGAAACACTCCAGAACGAAACAGTCACCATAAGGGAACGGGACAGCATGAAGCAGGACCGTATGGCCATAAAGGGACTTTTACCCGAACTCGTTAAAAGGATATGGGGAGAGACGCAAGATGTTCAATAATTACGGCATCCTCCTCGCAGGGATTCTGTCCGCTGCGTCAGTGTTTGCTTTACCAGGGAATACCGATCAAATCAGGGAAGAACCCGTTGCCTGTATCGGTCAGGATACCGGCCAGGAACAAACATCGGTCAAGGACACCAGTGCTGTCAGGAAGATCCCCTGGAACAGAATGCTTGTTGCCGGAATCAATCTGACACAGACCGCATTCGATAACTGGGCCAAGGGGGGACAAAATTCCTTTGCCTGGAGTGTACGGCTGGATGCGGAATTCAACCGGCAGAAAGAGCATTGGGGCTGGAACCTTACGAACAATATGCTCTATGGCCAGTCCCAGCAGCAGGGAGAAAAAGCCAGATCAACGATGGATAAGATCGACATGAACGTAGTTCTGACCTCTCGAAAGATACAGTTTTTAAATCCCTATTGCAGTCTGGGCCTTCTGACGCAGTTCGCAACAGGATATGACTATCGCAAGACGCCGTTCGAGCCCAAATCGGATTTTTTCGATCCTGCATATATCACGCAGGGGCTGGGTGCCAAAGTATCGTACAAGAACATTCTGGACAGCCATCTTGGCCTGGGATTCAAAGAAACGGTTACCTGGAAGTACAATCAGTACAGCGATGATCCCGGAACGGAAAAAAAGGAAAAATTCAAGTTCGAAACCGGGATCGAGTCCAGATCTCATCTGAATGCAAATTTAATCAAGAACATCAATATCCGGTCCAAGCTGGATCTGTTTTCCTCTTTCGAACATCTGAATATCATCGATGTGATCTGGGACACACAGCTGGTTGCCCGCCTGAACCAGTACGTGGTGGTGACCCTTAACTTACTGATGAACTATGATAAGGATGTCATTGATAAAGTTCAGATCAAGGAAATGATGGCTATAGGATTAACATACAAGTTTTTTTAAAAAGGACTTGATTTTTCGCATATTTTTACGTATTTTTAATTATAATTATTATATCGATGTTTCCTCAAAGGAGGCTGTTATGTCACGAGGCAGAGGAACCGTGAACAAAGTCATTCTGGTGGGCAGATTGGGCGCGGATCCACAGTTGCGCTATACTCCTTCCGGCAGGGCAACCGCCAGTTTCACATTAGCCACAAATGCGAACTGGAAGGATCAGGAAGGTAAGTTTCAGGAAAGAACGGACTGGCACAGGGTGGTAGCGTGGGGAAAGCTGGCAGAAGTTATGGGAGAGTTTCTGAAAAAGGGCAGCAGTGTATATCTTGAGGGAAGACTTCAGACCCGTCAGTATGAGGATTCCAATGGTGTAAAGCGCTACATCACCGAAGTCGTGGTATCCGATATGGAAATGCTGGGCAGAAAAGGCGATGTTCCGAGTTCAGGGCCGGAAGTAGTTGGTGAACCTCCGGTAGAGATGCCTGAAGGAGCGGGACCGGGGGGAGGGGAAGAGGACGATCTGCCGTTCTGAGATTTCCGGATGCAGGTTTATCCTTCAGTGCAGGCAGGGCAGGATGCAGGTTTATCCTTCAGCCCGGGCAGGGGAGGATGCGGTTTTATCCTTCGGCCCGGGCAGGACTGGATGCAGGATATTTGTGCTAAACGCCTGAGGGACCGCACATTTTTTCCACAATGTCTGACATCCCGATGAATGGGCCGCAAAAATCCGGATCAGGAACTGTATCTTTACTGTCACGCCTGAGAGTCCGGCTGAATCCAAGCAGATCGTCACCGGATCCGGCATCGGTCGTGTAATAAGTGTGCATTCCGATATTTTTGCAGATCATGTCGTTTATCATATCATTGCCCACCATCATACAGGATTCCGGAGACTCGCCGATCTTTTCACAGATCTCCAGATAAAAAGCCAGCCTCGGTTTGCATGAACTCATGTTGGAAATGTGGGTGATCAGGTCGAAACGGATATGCGAAAGACCTGCCCAGGCCAGGCGTTTCTGCTGAACGATCTCCGGCCAGAGAGGATTGGAGGCTGAGACCAGCTTGACCGGGAGAACACTCAGCCGTTCGAATACCGGCAGGATACCCTCGATCTTCCGGACATGGACCTGCAGACTGTCAAAGAGGTTTTCATAAAACGCCTCGAATCTGTTCCAGAGTATTTCCCGGGAAACAGTCCCTCCCATTACAAAAAGGTTCATGAAAACGTCGGCGTTGGATAAGGGTCCTCTGTTTTCCAGAAGTGCCTGAGTGGCTGTGATCATTCGTTTCTGAAAAACATCGGGTGGGATAAGATCCGCGAAGTGTTCCGTGATCATGGCCATATACTGTCTGAAAAAGAGGGATTCATCGAATAAGATCAGGGTGTTGTCTATATCGAAGAGAACTGCTTTTAACAAGTAAACGACCCCTTCATGGCATCATTGTATGCAAAGGATTGTGGTTTTTAATTCCCGCTGCTTCCGGTTGATAAAATCAATGCCGGTGAAGATCCTTATGCATGATCATCCGGGTCTGCTGGAGACGGTCGTCAGCGGGAAGATCGCCCAGTTGCTGGTTTATCTTATCGTCGTTTTCATCCCTGAGCAGCCTCGAAACATACTCAATAATACTTTTCGGAAATATCTGCTCCCTTTCATAGAGTTCCCGTTTCTCAAGAAGAATACGCGATGATTCCATACAGCTTTTGGGAAGGGCAGGCAGTCGGGACAGCAATTCCTGATCCTTGAAAATGTTGCCCGTGACGAAAAGTTTTTCAGCGATTTGCAGTGAATCTTCGTGGTAAAGACCCCACTCTGCTGACATCACGATTCCGGCGAGCAGAAGGTGTACGATGGCGCTGCCGTCAGGACTGCGAAGCTCGATAGTCTGGCGGTTCCCGCTGTGAGGAAGGGTGGATTTCTGTGCGGGATTCAGAGTGGCTGCCAGATTGGTCATGTTCGACCATCCCAGAGGGACACGGATCATGGCACTGCGGTTCAGATCGCTCCAGCAGATTCGGATGGGGGCTTCCTGGTTCGGAACGAGCCTCAGGTAAGCGGACGAGACGGTATTGCCGAAGGCAGTCAGGGTATCCGCGTAAGTACAGAGACCGCCGATGAGCTTTTTTGCGTGAGTGGTCAGGAGCCCGTCCTTTCCGGTCATGATATTTTTTCCGTTCTTCCTGAGTTCCATATGAATATGAAAACCGTTCCCGGCAACGCCTTCCTCCAGCTTGGGTGTAAAGGTAGCCACACATCCGGACCGGTAAGCGATGTTGCGTATCAGCCAGCGTGCAACCACAAGATGGTCCCCCATTTCCTCGACAGGAGCGGGAAGGAATTCGATCTCGAGTTGTTCCGCCTGTTTGTCCTTGATCTCATCCAGGTCGCTGCGTACCCTTGCCAGATATCCCACCTCACTGTGGGCGTATTTGACCGATCCCGTGATCTGGGCGATATGATGTACCATCTGGTTGACGATCGCTCCGGTCTTGACAAAGGGGCCGGCTTCATGGTATCCGTGCTGTTTCGCGGAAGCGAAAGTCCGGCTTTCAGGCTCGGATATCAGATAAAATTCAATTTCTCCCATCGCCCAGAAATCCAGATGGGTCTTTTTTCTGAACAGGGTGACTGCATTGAGCAGTATGGAATCCAGGGTATAAAAGGCGAGAACACCGTTCTTGTCAAGATATCTGCAGATAAAATCGAGACTGCTATCGTCGAAAGGGTTGAGGAAGGCGGTTTTATAAACAGGGACCACATAGAGATCAGAAAGTGATGCGTCCACCATGCCCTTGTACAGAGAGGATCCATCCACACGCTCTCCATCGGTTAAAATTCTTTCGGCCTGGTACAGGCTGGAGATGGGGAGTTTCAATTCTTTCAATTTACCGTCAAGAGCGGTGTAATGAAAGGTGATCCGTTCTATCTTTTTTTCAAGGATGATTTTCACCAGATCTTCCCGGACGAAATCCTCTTTGGATTTATTCAGGAGAGTGGAGAGAGGATTGGACAGGGTGAGATCGTCCTGCATAATGCATACCTCCATTATAGCATTGTTGAATTTGAATCCCGACAGAACGAAAACTCCGCCGTCTTTTTGAAATTCATGGACTCTGGAAAGGAATACCGAAAAAAGCACTTGGAGAATAATTTAACCATTTGACTGAAAATGTCAACATAAAAGACGCTCCGGATCAGGGGAATTCCCGTTCACTCAGTCTCTCTGGATGTTTCCTGCTGAAACATCCCTTTTTTATATGAACAGCCTGTGCGATCCAGAATCCGGACTGTTTGAGTTCAGTTCAGAAAGTGGCTTTTAAAGATCTCTCCCATCAGAATCAATTTGCATTGAAATGAGATATGTATTACATTAAAACGTTTCAAACCGGACACTAATGAAAGAGGTACAGTTTGGAAAAGATCAAAGTGGGAGTCGTGGGCGTGGGGCATCTTGGCAGGTTTCATACTTTGAATTATGCACGCATGCCGGAAGCGGAACTTGCAGGCGTGTATGACCAGAATCCTGAGAGAGCGGGTCAGGTGGCGCAGGAGGGGCATTGCAGGGTATTTGACAGTATCGAAGAGCTGGCCGGGAATGTCGATGCGGTGAGCATCGCTGTGCCTACGGACAGGCATTTTGAGGTTGGATCCATTTTGCTCAACGCAGGGATTCACTGTCTTATTGAGAAACCGGTTGCAGGAACCCTGAAGGAGGCGGACGGACTGATAGAAGCTGCACGCCGCAAAAATGTCATACTGGAGATCGGCCATATCGAACGGTTCAACCCTGCCATAAGGGTGCTGGAGGGATTTCACGTGGAACCGAGATTCATAGAATCCCACCGTCTGGCATCATTCAATCCCAGGGGAACCGAGGTGGCTGTTGTTCTGGATCTGATGATCCACGACATCGACATCATCCTGCACCTCGTTAAAAGCCCGGTGAAAACAGTGGATGCCAGCGGAGTGGCAGTAGTGTCCCAATCCGTCGATATTGCCAATGCCAGAATACGTTTCGATAATGGATGCGTGGCCAATCTTACGGCAAGCCGCATTTCCCAGAAGAAAATGAGGAAACTGCGGTTATTTCAGAAAGATGCCTATATCGCTGTGGATTTTCTGGAACGTGTAACCGAAATGTACAGGCTGGATAAAGGAAATAACGGAGCGGATATGGTTATGGGGGAGATCGGTACCGGTGACAATAAACGGAATATCCTTTACCAGCGTCCGGAGCCTCCAAAGGGAGAAGCTCTGGAAATAGAGCTGAGAATGTTCCTCAGAAGTATAAGCGATAAAACCCATTATGGTACATCAGGCGAGGAAGGAAGGGCAGCACTCGGGGTCGCCATGCAGGTGCTGGACCAGATGGAGGGTTGAATGGACATCCGCCACTTTTTTTTCAAATACAGAAGCTATACCCCGATACCTTTGGTCATTGTCGCACTGGTGTTTGCAGTACCCAGCTGGATAAGTTTTTTTACAGGCTTCGGTA
The DNA here is from genome assembly GCA_964464265.1 of uncultured bacterium. Taxonomy (GTDB): domain Bacteria; phylum Zhuqueibacterota; class QNDG01; order QNDG01; family DSAB01; genus CAYXFJ01. The sequence goes on along the minus strand of CAYXFJ010000026.1, from coordinate 435 downwards.
TGATGCTCACAGGAGAGTGGATCCGGTTCAGGGGGGTGGCCTATGCTGGAAGTGCAACCCGGACCACAGGGGGGGCGGGGGGAGACAGGCTGATCACAAGCGGTCCTTTTGCATACGTGCGCAATCCGCTTTATCTGGGGAATTTCTTTCTGAGTTCAGGTGTTCTGGTCATGAGCTGGGCCCTGATGCCTTATATGGCTCTTTTCTTCTTCCTGCTTTTCGCCCTGCAGTATACCCTGATCGTAAATCTGGAAGAGGAATATCTCGCAAAGCGTTTCGGGGCTGAATACGAAGCATACTGTTCATCGGTAAGAAGATGGATACCCCGGCTCATTCCCTACAAAGGCGAGGAGACTTTTTCTCCAAATTTAAAAAAAGCGCTTCGTTCAGAACGCAATACTTTTCAGTCTATTGCAGCTGTCTGTATACTGATCC
>CAYXFJ010000025.1:9139-19400 GCA_964464265.1 uncultured bacterium | reverse complement strand
AGCTCATATCCGGAAAACGGATGCTGTTCTGCGAGGACTCAATTGTCCGGGGGACACAGCTCCGCCAGACCATCCAGCGCCTGCACGATTTCGGAGCGAAGGAAGTGCATATGAGGCCGGCCTGTCCGCCTCTCATCTACGGTTGCCCTTTCCTCAATTTTTCCAGGTCCAGGTCGGAACTGGACCTTGCCGGACGCAAGGCCATTACCGAGATTGAAATGCAGGACATACCGCTGAAGGCCTTTGAAGAATCAGGCACCGAAGCTTACAGGGCAATGGTGGAGCGTGTACGCAAACATCTCAATCTTACCACACTTCAGTACCAGACTATTCCCGATATGCTGGAAGCCATCGGGCTGCCCGCAGAGAATGTCTGTACATACTGCTGGAACGCCACGGGCTAAAGACCTGCCCGGGCAGATCCGCCGGCATCTGAGTCAAACGGAGACACAAAAATGGTCAAAGAAAAAATCAGACAGGCTTTCAGTATCCTGAAAGAGAAAGAGATCGACGTCTGGCTGACATTCTCCCGTGAGACCTCTTCCACACCGGATCCTGTCCTCGACCTCATACTCGGCACACAGGTGGTCTGGCCTTCGGCATTCGTCCTTTCGTCAGGCGGCAGGGCAGTGGCCATTGTGGGCAGTCTCGATGTGCAGAACATAAAGGATCACGCACCATACGAAGTCATCGGGTACGTGAATTCCATTGAAGAACCGCTGCTGGCACTCTTGAAGGAACTCAATCCCCGGAAAATAGCCATCAATACATCCGTCAACGATGCCATGTCCGACGGTCTCACGCACGGCATGTACCTCACTCTTGCGGAGATGCTCAAGGACTCTCCGTATTCTGACCGGCTCACACCCGCCGAATCTGTCATTGCATGTCTCAGGGGAAGAAAATCAAACGAGGAAATCCATAGAATAGAGGAGGCGATACAGGAGACCCTGGGCATCTTCGATGCAGTGACGCGATTCGTGAAACCGGGGATGGCCGAAGAGGATGTTGCGGCTTTTATCAGGGAAGAGATGAAGAAAAAGGGCCTTGAAGCAGGCTGGGATCCTGAACAGTGCCCCGCTGTTTTCACCGGCCCTGACAGCGCCGGGGCTCATGCAGGTCCCACAGGACGCCGTATCGAACCCGGACATATCATGAATATCGATTTCGGTGTCCGGAAGAACGGCTATGTGTCCGATCTCCAGCGAACATGGTATTTTCTGAAACCGGGCGAGACCGGAGCGCCTCCGGATGTGGAGAGGGGATTCGAAACGATCCGTGATGCGATCCGGGCAGCAGGCAAGGCTTTAAAACCCGGAAAAACGGGCTGGGAGGTGGATGCGGTCGCCAGGAATTATATTGTTCAGGCAGGATACAAGGAATACCCGCACGCGCTGGGACATCAGGTAGGAAGAAAAGCGCATGACGGTGCAGGCGTGCTCTGTCCCAGATGGGACAGGTACAAAAATCTTCCTTTTCTCCGTGTGGAAGCAGGCCAGGTTTACACTCTTGAACCCAGGCTTACCGTGGAAGGAGCGGGCGTTGCAACCATTGAAGAAATCGTGGTGGTAACGCAAAAAGGATGCAGGTATCTTTCAACTCCGCAGGAATCGCTCTATCTTATACCATGCTGATGTAAATGGTTATAACTCGACCAGATAAAGTCCGTCCGTCCTGGTGATCTTCTTATACTGTAATCCTTCATCCAGTACAAGACGGTAAAACTTCTGGTACTCGCCCAGTGTCTTGTCACCGCTTTCTATTTTATCAAGAATTCCATCTGAATCCATATCGACCAGAATGGACTCTTTGTTGGCAATATCCTTCAGCGTGAGCTTGTTGTAAACATCTCCAAGCGCCAGGATATAGGTTGCCAGTATATACTGGTTATGGCCGATGCGTATCCTGTATTCCCTGGCAAAGGTTCTCATGTGCAGATAACCCCTTCGCTCACCCTCCTTCAGACCTTCCCTGTAGATTATTCTGGCTTCTTCCAGAGCCAGGTCACCGATGACGACTTCATCCAGTACGCCGTCCTGTTCCCTGTCCATGGCTTTGAAAACGATTTTATCTTCTTCAAATTTGCTGAGAACATTGTACCCTTCCAGAAAATTAGGAGTGATGCTCTCAATGCGATAGTTTTTTCCCTCATAGCCGAAGGTGTAGCCTCCGATCTCAATTTTCGGCGCCTTCGGCTGGCATCCGGAAAAAAACCAGACACCGGTGACACAGAGAATGATTATTCTTTTCATGATTCAGTCCTTCCCCGTTTAATAGTGAAAGTTCCTGGCTTTCTCCCACCCATTCTGAATCACTGTCTCAAGACCTTCTGTAACATCGAGTTCCCTTACCCTGTCCCGCGGCACCCAGATCACACGGTCTGCATCCGAACCTGCCTTGATATCAAGGGAGCATGGCACGCAGAGATAGTCGAGCAGTATGTAATGGTACTTTGGACATCTGTTTCCGTCATGGATAATGCGGGAGCTCGCCTCTATCAGGGGACCTACCTTCACATCAATACCTGTTTCTTCAAGGATCTCCCTTTTAACCGCTTCCTCCAGTGTTTCTCCAAGAATGACGGCTCCCCCGGGAAAACTCCATTTCCCTTTTGCAGGCTCCTTCCCCCTCTCTACCAGCAGTACGCGCCCTTCGGGATCAAAGACGATCCCGGCTACTGCAGGGACAGGTGATTTGGGATATTCTCGTAATAAAGGAGGCAAGGTTTATGATTCACCCTGAGCCTTTTTGAACAGATCCAGGAACCGGTCCAGATATTCTTCGAAGAGTTCCCACTTGTCCAGCTCTTCTTTCAGACGCATCTTGCTCTTGTAGGTTCTGTCGAATTCCGCCTGCCGGAAAAGCTTCTCGATATTCAGGCGCACCGAACGCGGTACTTTTTCATCCTGCTCGGGAATGATATCGCTGACCTGATTTTCTTCTTCTGCTCTTTCCCTTGAGAGCAGATTGGCCAGAGGTTCTATTTCTTTTTCCTTTTCTGTCGCATAGACCTCGAGATCCATCATATCGATCTCGATGCCCAGGATACGGGTCAGTATATCCAGAATCGCGATGGAGGCGCGCGGAAACTCTATCTGGGCCGTGAAAAAGGGGATTTCACCCAGGAGACACAGGCCTTCCATGTCCAATTCAAGGGCAACACTCAAAAGAAGCCCGTTCAACCCGGCTATACTGCCGTCCCCCATGAAATGGACCTTGTATTTCAGCAGGCGCTTGAGCTCGTCCGTATTCGTGGGCACTGCAAAAACTCTGGGTGTATCCTTGAAATGCATATCGGATGGAGCAGCAGCCGTCGTATATATCCTCTGGACCTTGAACTGTTTTGCAACCTTCAGCACTTCTACAGCGAATTCGTATTCTTTGTGGGGAATGGGCTGAACGCTTCCGATGAAAAAAAGAATGTCTTTGTTCCCGTCCATGGACTGATGATAATAGAATTGATTTTTTGGCGGCGAGAGCGTCTTAACCACCTGTCTCGAGACCAGTGCGCCCGTCGGTGCAAAAAAATCCTTTACTTCCAGTTCTCCGAGATATTTCGCACCCAGCTGATCCTTCAGATAAGTCACTGTAGTCATCGCCACGTTTCCCATTCCGGGCCAGGCTGCAATGAATGCGGGATCGTTCAGTTTCGGTTTTTCGATGATCTTGATGTCCGGTTCCTCGGTTTCTGGTCTGCCGCTGAAAACCCCACCCGTGAGTCCTCCTCCGGTCAAATCCTCGTTCACCGGAACTCACGGAACTTGGATGTCCAAGTTGAATGTAAAAAAAATTGAATCTGTTGTCAAGGAAAATTCAAGGCTTGAGAGGCACGCACCCTGGCCTGTCAGATCACTTCCAGCACATCTTTCTTCACCCACCCCACCTTGCCGTCCGCAAGGATGATCTCTATCCAGTCACCGGATTTCTGGTCCAGCCTGACCCTGGTCCCTTCATGAATCGAGAACACTTCCATACCATCTGTTTCGCTGGGAGCACTGACAACATCGACTTTTGTGGCCAGAATGATAGCCTCGTCGTGCCTGGCATCTTCAATCCACTGCCCGGCCAGAGCAATACCAAATATAAGAAAAAGAACTCCAAAAGCGATGCCCATATGCATCGCCAGGTGCCGCAGGCCATAGCGTCTGGACAGCATGTAAAGAATGATCCATGCAATGCATCCTGCGTAAAGGATTACCACGATCCAGACGAGCAGGGTATGCGGGATGAAATGGATATAACCCCTTGCCAGGACGAAGAGAATGAATTCCTGCGCCGGTTCGATTTTATCGACCACGGAAAGACCGGCCATAGCGAGATTCGCTCTTACATCCTCGTCATGGGGCACGAGCCGCCTCGCACGCTCGTAGAACAGGATGGATTTACCGGTATTCTGCAGCTTATAGTAACAGTTGCCGATATTGTAATAAAGGGCTCCGTTTTCATATCCCGTGGACAGTATGGATAGAAAGGTATCGGCGGCTTCCCTGTACTTCCCCTGCTGATACAGCCGGCACCCTTCATCGAACAGTTCCTGAGGACCATTCGCGTAAGCATTCACGATGAACACTGTCAATACAGCCAGCGCAGTGAGGACAATCCTCGATTTCATGATATTTGCGTTCTCCTTCCTGTCCTTTTGCTGTAACTACCTGCTCAATGCCCTGTCCAGCCCTGCTATGGCAGACTCGGCTTTTTTCAGGAACTGCTGCATTTCTTCCTCTGCAGCGGTCTGGGGCGAGAACCGCTTCATATCACACACAGTGATGCATTCGAAATAACTTTCGATCACTTTTTCTTCCACTCCCCGGCTCTTCAGCATATCCTTGACCGGATCGCTGATCATTCCCGCCTCTGATATATTGAGCTTATTGCCAACATAACTGATCAGCGCTTTTCCGACCTCCGCATAGAATTCTTTCTGGGTTTTGACATCCAGCCTGGATCTCGCAGATGCGAGCCTTTTGCGGGCGATGCGCGTGGCCTGTCTGTTCCTCGCATAGGCTATATCGCCCGTAACTTTCTCGAGATGCTCCCTGTACAATGCTGCCCCACCCAGAGCTGCAAGCGGGAAGAAGAGCAACAGCCAGAACAAAATCCTTTCGTAAGGACGCTGTCCGATCCTTGTGAAAGAGACTTTATCCGTTTTGAGGAAACGGATATCCTGTCCGATAAGGGCAACCTCCTGCTTGGAAAGTCCGCTGGAAATAACCGGAACATCTTCCCCTTTCGCCACATCGATGACGATCTCCCCGGTCTCCAGGGTCGTGTATTTCCTCGCTGCCGGATCGAATACACTGAGACGGTAAGGACGGATCTTCTGCTGCCCGGATACTCTCGGTATCAGCACGTATTCATAGGTTTTGCTGCCGGAGACTGAGCCGCTCCTGCTGATGTTTTCCGTGACTTTGGGAGGATACACTTCGAAGTCCGGTGAAAAAGGTACTGCCGGTTCCGGCAGGGCCTTGATATTGCCTTCTCCCCTGATATTAAGCTGATAGGTGACCGCTTCGTTCGTCTTCACGCTCTTTTTATCCACCACGGAGGAAATCTGAAACTTCCCCACAACACCGCTGAAATCCGCAGGTTTACCCTCCCCGGGGAGCGGAAGGACCCGGATCTCCACCGGCCGGGAAGCGATGGTTTTGCGCATGGTCTGCCCGAAAAAGGGATCATTGAAAAAATCGTCGAATACATCCCTTGAGCGGCGCCTCACGCGCACGTCGCATTCCAGGACTATGGGATCGATGGTTTTCAGCCCGGGAGACATGGGAAACAGGGCCATCTTCTTGATGGTTGCGGTCGTATACCGCTTGCCTTCGATGATCTCCGTCTCAGTCTGGGGCTGCTGGCTGAGCGGGAATTCCTCCACCCAGAACCCCGCGGCTCCCGGCATTTTCGAAAACCCGAAAGATGAGACATTGACAAGAGTGTATATCTTGTAGGTCAGGGTCACAGGCTGGTTCTGGTAAACCTCTTTTTTGTCCGCCAGGACGCGCACAAAAAGCTGATCTGCCGGTATGTCTTCAGTCTCTGCCGCGGACGGCCTTCTCTGAGCTGTACCCGGCGTGCCGGATGGCGCTGACTGGACTATTTCCAGATCGATCGGAGCGGTGCTATAGGTCTCCCCCTTGGCAGTAACCTGTATGGAACCTATCTGGTATTTCCCTGTTTTTGTAGCCTGATAATGGTAGCTGATGATCTTGGAAGCGGACATCTGGCCGTTGATGAACTGAATGTTCTGCGAGGTCCCGCTCCCGAGATACACGGCAAAAGCATCCATGGACGGCAGGCTGGGAGCTGAAGCATCGCCCATGTCCTCGCCTGAGAGTTCCACATGCAGAGTGAACTGCTGATTGAGCCCGACAACTGTTCTGTCCACGAACGCTTTCACGGCAAGTTCAGCATGAACAGCCCCGGCCACGAGGAAAAAGAGGATGACAAATCGTAAGCGTTTTATCGTATACACGATCCAGTCCGGTTTTATGATATGCATGGTATCCTTTTCGGAGGCTTCTACCAGTCTTTCTCAACCCTTGCCCTGCCCCTGGCCTTCACCTCTTTTTTCTTCATGTCCTTCTGGTCCTCTTTCAGAGCCTCGAGGAGGCGTTCAGCCTCTTCCTTGCTCATCTCTTTTTTCTCTTCTCCGGAAGCCTGCTGCTGTTCCTGTTCCTTCTGTTCATTCTGCTTGTCCTGTTCATTCTTCTCTTTCTGTTCCTGCTCTTCCTTGTTTTGTTCCTGCTGTTGCTGCTGGTCCTCTTGGTTCTGCTCTTGCGGCTGAGCGTTCTCTTTCAGCTTGTTGCGCACGTATTCGAGGTTATACTTGGCGTCCTGGTCATCGGGATTGAGTTTGAGAGCCTGTTCATAGGCGAGTATGCTCTCCGGAAGTTTTTCTGCACGGTAAAGAGAGTTGCCGATATTGTAATAGGTCTGAGCCTGCACCATGGGATCATCCGCAGAAAGAGATTTCTGATAGGATTCGATTGCCTTCTCAGGGTTGTTCTTCTTGTAGAGAACATTTCCGATGTTGAACTGAATATCCGTGGACCCAGGATCTTCAAGCAGGGCGTCCTGATATTTATTATTGGCCTCATCGTATTTTTCTTCCAGATACAGCCTGTTTCCCTCGAGCACTTTTTTACGCGCGCTCTGCGCCGGAAGAAGGCCGGGGGAAAAAAGAACAGCTGCAAGAATGACGGACGTTCTGACAGTCATATTATTGAAACCTCCCATGCCACTCTCTCTTCTGACGCCTGCGTTCCGGAAGAAACGCTTCAATAATGAGAAGAACGATCGCAGACGCCAGTAAAAACTGAAAACGGTCTTCAAACTGGGCGAACTGCTGTGAAGAAAGGGCCTTCTTCTCCATCTTCCCTATATCTTCGTATATTTTTTCCAGTTCCACTTCTCCCGGGGAAGCCCTGTAGTATTTACCGGATGTCTCCAGAGCGATCTTCTCCAGCGTCAGTTCATCGAGTTTTGTCATGACAACTTCACCACTGCGGTCCTTCTTGTATCCGGTCTGCCTGCCCCGCTCATCTTCGACAGGGATGGGAACCCCGCCAGTGGAACCTATCCCCACGCAGTAAATGACAATCCCTTCCTTTGAGGCCGCCCTGGCCATTTCCAGAGGATCGGTGACATGATCCTCTCCGTCTGTGATCAGGATCAGAACTTTGTATTTGCGTTCCTTTTCCACAAAGGCCGAGGCAGCTTTTTCTATGGCCGCTCCGATCGCCGTACCCGGTACAGGGATCAGCTCCGGATCCATGATATCGAGAAACATTTTGGCCGCTCCGTAATCGAGTGTGAGCGGACACTGTATGAATGCTTCCCCTGCGAATGCGACAAGACCCACCCTGTCCCCCTGAAGCCGGTCGACGAGCGATGCGATCTCGTGCTTAGCTTTTTCCAGACGGTTCGGTTTGATGTCCTCTGCCATCATGGAATAGGAGACATCCAGCGCGATCATGATATCCTGGCCTTCCCTCTCGACATTTTTCAGCCTCGTCCCCAGCTGCGGCCTGGCAATGGCAAGAACGAGAAACAGGACTATGATGAGAGCCAGTATGCGTTTGACCACCTGCCGCTTTCTGGAAACGGAGGCCGATAGTCTCTGCACCAGAGCGAGGCTTCCGAACAGGGCCATGGCTTTCTTCTTCTGGCTGAAAGCGAATATAAAGAAAACCGCAAGCAGCGGGATAAGAAAAAGAAGATAGAGCAGATGTTGAAAAGCGAAACGAAACACGTTACCAACTCTCCTTTGCCGCTTTTTCCTCTTGTCAGGTCCTTAAGGTATCTTTCTGAACCGGGTATGTGCCAGGACTATCTCACCGAGGAACACGACCAGAGCCAGACCCGCCAGATAATAGAACAGTTCAGAATACCGTGTGTACTCCGTGACCTTGATCTCTGTTTTTTCCATTTCGTCGATCTTGCTGTAAATCGCTTCAAGGCCCTGCCTGTCTGTGGCTCTGAAATATTCTCCTCCCGTCATGTTCGCTATCCTCTTCAGTGTCCCTTCGTCGATATCCACCTGCATCGGGACATACCGTTTGCCAAAAAACGGATCGTTTACCGGATACATGGCTGTGCCCAGGGTCCCTGCCCCGATCGTGTAGATGCGGACATCGAACGCCTGCGCAGCCTGAGCTGCAGTGACAGGATCTATCTCGCCCCGGTTGTTCCTGCCGTCCGTGAGCAGAATAATGACCTTGGATTTGGCCTCACTGGATTTAAGCCTGCTGACTGCGGTGGCGAGACCCATGCCAATGGCAGTACCGTCCTCGATCATGCCTACATGGATCTGCTCGAGAAAGCTGAGCAGAATACCGTAATCTATGGTCAGGGGGCACTGCGTGTAACCTTCCGCAGAGAAAACGACCATGCCTATACGGTCATTCTTCCTTCCCCTGATGAACCTCGATGCCACCTCTTTGGCAGCTTCCACACGGTTGGGTTTGATATCTTCCGCCAGCATGGAGCTGGATATGTCCATGGTCATGATGATATCTATACCCTGCGTGATGACCTCTTCCCCCTTCATACCGGATTGCGGGCGCGCAAATGCCATAACGAGAAGCGCAATGACGATCATGCGCATGCCGAACAGAACATGCCGGGTCCACATTCTGGATCCGCTCTGGGCTGATTTGACAGAATCCAGATTGGAGAACCGCAGTGTTCCGCTCTGTTTGTTCTGCTTCCTGATATACCAGAAGATCAGGAGCGGTATCGCTGCAAGAGCGAAAAGGTAATAGGGATCACTGAATCGAAAGAACACTTCTCTGTCAGACTCCTTCCTCTTTGCCTGGTTCTGTTTCCGGCGCAGCTTCCAGAGCTTTCACCAATCCGGTTTCTTCGTCCTGCTCCTTGCCCTCTTCTCCCGTCCCGGAATCGGTCTCCTCGTATTCGACTTTCGTCCTGTCAATAAGAATATGCGCTGTCCGGAAATCGTTTTCAATATCCTCAGTACCGGGGATGACCTTGGCAAATTTAACCAGATCACAGTTATCCAGGAAATTGCGGAATATCTCATAAATATCCGGCTCCACACGGCATTTCTCGAGGCCCTCAAGCACTTCGGTTGTGGTCATCTCCATGGCGACCACGAAATACCTTCCTCCAATGTATCTTCTCACGATCTCCGAGAGCTCGATGTAGTACTGCTTGATCTCTCCCCTTTCCAGATAACCGGCATTCCCGAGAGACTCGAGTGCCTCGTAAGCGATCTCGTGCGGAGGGCGTTTCGGTTCTTCCCGGACGGGAAAGAGCCCTTTCCCCGCTTTTTTCCTGCGGTAAGCGATATAACCGAGTACAGCGAGAAGAGCGAGGAGTGCCCCGAGACCTGCCCACCTGAGAATACTCATCCAGTCCCTGGGGATTTCAAGCGGCGGCTTGATGTCCCGAATGTCCCCGTCTTCGCTCGGTTTCATGCTTTCCACAGTGATCTTGATAGGCTCTGTGGACAGAAAATACCGCGTTGTATCCGCAGTCGTCGTATAGGCGATGGTAAGCGGAGGGATCTCGAATTCCCCTGTGAGGAATGTGGAGATCGTATAATCTACGGTGGATACGACAAGCCCTTTTAGCTTCTCGGGTTCATGAACGTTGTAATCCCTGATCTCGAACCCGCCCAGATTCGCAGCCAGACCCGGCAGTTCCGGCTTCACCGATTCGTCATGGGTCACGGTAACGGTATAGAGGATCAGGTCTCCGATGGTGATCCTGGATTTATCCACCTCCGAGAAAAGATCGACGG
>CAYXFJ010000025.1:3413-9039 GCA_964464265.1 uncultured bacterium | reverse complement strand
CACCGGCCAGGCCGCAAAGACAGAATAATAACAGGCACATCCAATTTCCCGGATACCTTCTCATCCTTAAAACCCTACCTGACCAGATCATCGTAAATGGCGACTTTTTCGGCATTCATCATTCTCTGAACAAGTTCCATATATGCCTTCTGCTGTCTCTCTCTCACGAGGTCTTCTGCAGCATCTTTCCCTGCTTCCTGAAAGGATCTCTCACGTATCACTTTCCCTTTGTCATCTTTCTCGGCGTATCTGTCCCTGTTTGCCTTGTAATAAAGTTCCACATCTTCCGGAGTGAGCTGTATCTGCTTTGAGATCTCATCCTCGAGATACTTCTGGACCATCAGGCTCTTCTTGGCCTGAAATGTACCCTCTATGACACCCTTGTCGCTGTCCATGCCCTTGCGTTTTGCTGCATCGTAAAAAAGCTCCGTGGCCACGTATTGCCTTAAGAATTCGAGTTTCGCCTCCCGGTTGTCGAGCTGAGAGCGCAGCGCTTCAGGCAGCTGGCTTGTCAGATGGGACAGATCCCCTGAAGTGATCTCCCTGTCTCCGATCTTTGCGATCACGGTCCCGGGTATGGAAGGTGTCAGTTTCTCCGGTTCGAGGCTGGTCGCTTCATCCAGGGCCTGTTTCGCATCAGCGGATCGCTGGAGCCTCTCCAGGCAGGCGACGATCTGTTTATCAACCTGGGGCATGAGATTGCTCTCAGGGAAAACATGTTTCACCTTGAGGTAATACGCCATGGCATCTTCGTACTGATGGAGGCGTTCAAAATAGATATTGCCGATGATGAAGTTGATATTCGCCCTCTGCTGATCGTCCATCGGGTACAGATCCAGGTAATTCCGGTATTCACGTACGGCCTGCTCATAGAGCTCCCTGTTGTACAGGGCATTGGCGTACTCCCGTACCTTATCTCCGGATACACCGGGCCCTTTCGAACAGGTGAGTAAAAGCCATACTGTCTGGATCAGCAGAATTGCTGTTAATCGTCTTGCTCTCATGTCTCTCTTCCCGCTCCTTTTTTTACCTGAACCGCTTTGCCCGCATCCTGAAAAAGGCAATGAGCGGTTCTATATAGGATTCATCTGTCCGTATTCCGATGGCATCCATGTTCATGGACTTGAAAAGTTTGTTCCGTTTGAGCATGGCATCCGCTGTCTTGTCGGCAAAAAGCCTCCGCACCTCCCTGTCCGAAGTATCGAGCAGTATCCGCTCACTTGTCTCAGCATCCTCCATTTCGATATAGCCGATACCCGGCAGTTCCATTTCACGGGGATCAAGAATATGTATGGCCACAATGTCATGTTTGCGGTGGGCAATGCTCAGGGCTTTTTCATATCCGGCAGACAGAAAGTCGGATACCAGAAAGACCACGCTCCGCCTCCGGATGACCCTGTTGAAATAGTCCAGCGCTGTTCCAATATCTGTATTTTTTTCTTCAGGTTTGAAGTACAGCAGTTCGCGCAGCACTCTGAGCACATGGCTCTTCCCTTTCCTGGGCGGGACGAATTTCTCGACCTTGTCCGTAAAAATGATCAGGCCGACCTTGTCGTTGTTCTTTATTGCCGAAAAAGCGAGCAGGGCGCAGATCTCTACCGCTATCTCGCCTTTCATGCGTTCGCAGGTGCCGAATTCGCCCGAGGAGCTGGCATCCACGAGAAGCATGACTGTAAGTTCCCGCTCTTCTTCAAAGACTTTCACAAAGGGATGGCCGTACCGTGCTGAAACATTCCAGTCAATAGATCGTATGTCATCGCCGATCTGATATTCCCTGACCTCTGAGAAATCCATGCCGCGTCCCTTAAAAACGGAATGGTATTCTCCTGCAAAGACATCATTGACCATGCCCCTGGTGGTGATTTCCAGCTTTCGGACCTTTTTAAGTATCTCTTTCGGGATCATTCGGCCTGTTTCCCGTTATCTTATGGAACTTCGATCTTGTTCAAAATCTTGCGCACTACTGCTTCGGAACTGACTTCCTCCGCTTCCGCCTCATAGGTCACGATAAGGCGGTGCCGGAGCACATCCATACCGATGGCACGAACGTCCTCCGGTGTGACATATCCGCGCCGTTTCATGAAAGCGTGGGCTTTCGCGGTTTTTGCCAGATAGATGGAGGCACGCGGGGAAGCACCGTATGCAATGAGCCCTTCAAGATCATCCAGTCCGTATTTTTTGGGTTCCCTGGTGGCGAAAACGATATCCACGATGTACTGTTCTATCTTGGGATCTATATAGATCTCTTCAACCACTTCACGTGCTTTGATGATGTCTTTGGGAGTGACCACGGGTTTTGCCTGCGGTTCAGGGCCTTTCGTCATCAGCCGCATGATCTCAAGCTCCTCTTCCTTCGTGGGGTAACTGATCGACAGCTTTAGCATGAACCGGTCGACCTGAGCTTCAGGAAGAGGATATGTGCCCTCCTGCTCGATGGGATTCTGTGTTGCCAGTACAAGGAAAGGATCGTCCAGAGGGAATGTGTTTTCACCGATCGTCACTGTCCTCTCCTGCATGGCTTCGAGAAGCGCGGACTGGACCTTTGCGGGCGAACGGTTCACTTCATCCGCCAGGATAATATTGGCGAAAATGGGGCCTTTTTTGGTCTTGAAGGTGCCGTGTTGCTGGTCATATATGAGCGTACCGACGAGATCGGCAGGCAAAAGATCGGGCGTGAACTGTATTCTCTGGAAATGGGTCTGGATGGCTGAAGAAAGCGTCCTGACAGCAAGTGTTTTGGCCAGACCTGGAACACCTTCCAGAAGCACATGCCCGTTGGAGAGTAGGCCGATCATCAGACGTTCGATCATGTATTTCTGTCCCACGATGACCTTTCCGACCTCTCCGGCCAGTTTATCGACGAATGCGCTTTCCTTTTGTATTTTCTTGTGAATGGCTTCAATATCCCTGTTCATTAGACCTCCTGATTTAATTTCAGACTATTTCTGTTTCCGGCCCCATCTTTTTCCCTTCTTCTCTTCCCCCGCCGCGGCAGCCTGCATTTCCCTTGCTTTCGCGAGATACGATTCAAAGACCGTCTCTACCGTGGTATAGGCTTCATCGAGATCTGCCTGAGACGCTTCCTGGCGGGAAAATTTCACCACATCTGCCTTTGTCAGAAGCGCCTCGCAGCGCCGTACCAGGCTCTCATCGAATTCCTGTCCTTTCAGCATCTGGATCAATTCTCCTGTCGTGGCTTCAAGAGCCTGTACCCCGAATTTATCCGTAAGATATTTACGGAAAAGCCTGGAGAGAACCGCGAAACCCTCCCTCCGGTCACCTTCTCTCAGATCCACATTGCTCTTCAGTTCTTCAAGGTAATTTTCCTCGATAAGCCGGACCGGCTGTTCTTCGGGCTGGTGCCCGGCTTTCTTTCTCATCAGGATGAAAATGATCGCACCGGCTCCTAAAAGGCAGGCAGCCGGAATGATAAGCCACAGCTTCGATCTCTGTCCTGGTTCCTCCACCGGGGAAACCACTTCCACCCCCATCCTCTGGGTCATGAGGTGATGGGTTTTCCCGGTAGTCAGATCCTCATAACTGAGACCGGCAGATTCAACATATCCCATCCCCAGGGTTTTTGGGCTGAGTATATAGGAGATCTCCTTGATGGATTTTCTTCTGCCTCCGGCTGCCAGTACACGGTTCGCCGTTGATGTCCCCTGTATTTCGAAGTTGGTCAGCGGTGGTTCTTCCACCTCTCCCATTTTGATCAGGTCCATATCCCCTTCCCAGCTGACCTGTATCGTGAAACGGACAGTGCGGTTTAAGGGCACATGCGTCACATCCGTTTCCACGGCCAGGGTCACAGCTGTTTCTCCGGGAAGGCTATCATCCTGTATGCTGTACAACCCGGATACAGAACCAAAAATAAAAAGCGCCAATAACAGAACGGCATGAAAGTAACGGCTATTCATCGAAATTCACCTTTATTATCTTTTACTCGCTCCGCGTGAGAAAAGTTTCTCTAACTTATTCAATAATATGGGATTCCAACAAGACAAGCAATTTTAAAAAGAGCAATATATTTATTTAACACACAATAAAAAACCGAGGTTCCCATAAAAACCGGTAATGAGAAACTCGGTTTGTCATCCCTACCGTATCATAAAAAGATTACTGTCCAACCGCTTCCTTTGCAGGCGCATTTTCTGGCTGGTTCAATTCAGGAATATCGTTGATATCCTTTCCAAGGTAGGTCAGCTCCCATTTGACAGAAGGTACCAGCTCATGGTCGGGATATTTTTCCAGAAAGGTTTCGTAAGCCTGTTTCGCTTTGGTGAGATCCGAAGCGTTGTTGGCATAGACAAAACCAATCATGAACTGAGCCAGTGGCGCATATTTCATTCCGGGGTGCTCATCGATAATCTTCTGGAATGTGCGTTCCGCCTGGCTGTAATCCTGCAGCAGGTTGGTATAGATAAGTCCTGACTGGTAAAGCATCTCGATATACCGGGCCTCATCGTCCGGGACAGCCGCTGTATCCCGTGTCCCTTTGGTCTTCATGAAATCGAGCATGGTCTGGCTTCCCTCTGCATACAGGGTTTCCGGGTACTCTTCCATGATCTGTTCAAAAATCTGTCTGGCCTGTCCGATGTCGTTCATTCCGACGATGTAAGCCAGGGCTTTTCTGCACATCGCTTCCTGACGGAGAGGGCTTTTCGAATGGAGTCGCAGGAGTATATCGTAATTGGTGACAGCCTTATTATAATCCTTGTTGATTTCATTCTGTTTGGCTTTTTCCATCAGTTCCGTATCCGGAACTTTTCCGCATGCCACGAGAATCAAAATAGCTATGATCATAACGAGATGTTTCGATCGAAATGTCCTCATACCGAACTCCTTTTTTGTATTCCGGAAGAAAATAGATATGAAATTTATGCATCTTTAGTAGAAAAATCAAGTGAATTTTCTTTCACGTCTACCCTGATACGATCTCCTTTCTTGAATTCCCCGGCAAGGATACGGTTGGCCAGAGGATTGGAAAGCTGTTTTTGCATGACCCTCTTGAGAGGCCTGGCACCAAAAGCAGGATCATATCCGGCACGTGCCAGGTAATCCCTGGCCTCCGGAGAAAGGGAAATCTCGATCCCCTGATCCACAAGCTTTTTATAGAGCAGTTTCATCTGCAGATCGACAATCTTTTTGATATCATCCATTGTGAGCGGGTGGAAGACGACAATCTCATCAATCCGGTTAAGAAATTCAGGCCTCAGATAATCCCTCAGCTTCTGAGTCACCTCACGTTTGATATCCTCGTAAATCTCATCGCTGTTCTTATCGTTGAGATTCCCGGACCGCTCCATGATGTAAGTTGCACCGATATTGGAAGTCATGATCAGAATAGTATTTGTGAAATTGACCGTACGCCCCTGATTGTCTGTCAGCCGCCCGTCATCCAGCACCTGAAGCAGAACATTGAAAACCTCGGGATGCGCTTTTTCGATCTCATCGAGCAGGACCACAGAATACGGTTTCCGGCGCACCGCTTCCGTCAGCTGTCCTCCTTCTTCATATCCCACATACCCTGGAGGCGCTCCGATGAGACGGGAAACAGTATGCCTTTCCATATATTCAGACATATCTATCCGTATCATGGCATGTTCGTCATCGAAAAGGAACTCGG